>CAZXSQ010000089.1:5839-16998 GCA_964643335.1 uncultured bacterium | reverse complement strand
GCTTATGAATACGCCGAACGGTTGCGGGATTTACAGAAAAAAGTGGAAGACCGTATCTTTCTTTTGATGCGTGTTTACTTTGAAAAGCCAAGAACTACGATCGGTTGGAAAGGTTTGATTTATGACCCTTTTCTTAATGGAACCGATAATATGTTCGAAGGTATTAAAAAGGCCAGGCAGATTTTAAAAAATATCACTGATCTGCAAGTTCCAGCTGCAACGGAGTTGTTAGATCCGGTTGTCCCCCAATATATCGCTGATTTCATCTGCTGGGCTGCTATTGGCGCCCGTACTACTGAATCACAGACTCACCGCGAGATGTCCAGTGGCCTCTCCATGCCTGTTGGTTTTAAGAACAGCACCGATGGGAACCTTCAAATTGCCATCGATGCAATGGCCTCGTCACGGTCGCCGCACAGTTTCATGGGAGTTGATCAAGAGGGACGGACGGCGATTGTTAAAACCAGTGGTAATGTATGGAGTCACGTGATCTTGCGAGGGGGCCGAAACCGGCCAAATTATGACCGCCTCAGTGTCCAGGAGGCGATTAAGAAGTTAAATCAAGCCAATCTTCCCCCTTATTTAATGATTGATTGCAGTCATGCGAATTCAGGCAAAAACCATAATAATCAAGAAATTGTCTGGAAAGACGTCGTCCAGCAAAAGATCGATGGAAATGAATCGATTATAGGAATGATGCTTGAAAGCAATTTGCGAGAGGGCAAACAGAGTTTTCCCAAAGATCCCTCTGAACTCGAGTATGGAGTCTCCATCACGGATGCGTGTATCAATTGGGAAAAAACCGAAGAATTGATTTTATATGCTTATGAAGCGTTAAAGTGTCATTAAATATATTCCAAGTAGAGAAAGGAGTGATTATCATGACAAACTATTTTCCCGAAGTGACAAAAGTTCAATATGAAGGACCGGAGTCAAAAAATCCCTTAGCATTTAAACATTACAATCCAGAGGAAAAGATTCTCGGTAAAACAATGGCTGAACATTTCCGGTTTTCTGTTTGCTATTGGCATACGTTTAAGGGACTCGGCAATGATCCTTTCGGTCCTGGAACCATGATTCGAAAGTACAACCAGTCCACTGATCCTATGGAAGTGGCTGAAAAGACGTTGGATGCCGCTTTTGAATTTTTTACGAAACTTGGAGTGGGATTCTGGTGTTTTCATGATCGTGATATCGCTCCTGAAGCGGATGATCTTTCCGAAACCAATAAACGGCTTGACCAAATAGTCGAAAAAGCGAAACAGAAACAGGATGAAACTGGTGTTAAACTGTTATGGGGAACCAGTAATCTTTTCTCACATCGGCGTTTCATGGCGGGGGCGTCTACTAATCCTTCCCCTGAAGTGTTTGCGTATGCCGCCAGCCAGGTCAAGAAAGCCATGGAAATTACCCATTATCTCGGCGGAGCCGGATACGTATTTTGGGGAGGACGTGAAGGGTACGACACCTTGTTGAATACGGATTTAAAAAGAGAATTCGATCATTTGGGCAGGTTTTTAAATATGGCTGTCGATTACAAAAAGAAAATCGGTTTTAATGGCCAGTTCTATATTGAACCCAAACCCAAAGAACCCACCAAGCATCAATACGATTTCGATGCAGGCAATTGTCACGCTTTCTTACAAAAATATGGCCTTATGGATCATTTTAAATTGAACATTGAGGCGAATCACGCCACTCTTGCTACGCATACCTTCCATCATGAGCTTGAATATAGCGCTGCGAACGGAATTCTAGGCTCGGTGGATGCCAATCGTGGAGACTTGCTGCTGGGGTGGGATACCGATCAGTTTCCGGTCGATCTTTATGATACAACGCTGGCCATGTATACCATCATAAAAGCCGGTGGTTTCAAAACGGGTGGGTTGAACTTTGATGCAAAAGTCAGAAGGCAGTCTATTGATCCTGTCGATCTTTTTCATGCTCATATCGGCGGGATGGATGCTTTCGCACGAGGTTTGAAGAGCGCGGCCAAGATGATCGAAGATAAAACATTTGAAGAATTCGTCAAATCCAGATATGCCAAATGGGACGGTGAACTCGGTCAAAAAATCGAACACGGTGAAATTGGATTTGAAGAGCTTGAACAATATACGTTGGAGCATGGCGAACCTGAAATTCAAAGTGGGCGTCAGGAGATGCTCGAAAATATACTGAATGAATATATCTGATTAAATGTAACGCCGCCGTCTCGGCGGCAACCTGGCCGGCAAGATGCCGGCGTTACAGTGGTATAACTATGGTAGATAATTTTGAAACTCAAGAGAGATTACATTTGGATTTTCTGGCACTGTTGCTACATGATCTTGAAAGTCCGTTAGCGGTGGCAAAGCATTTTTTGAGACGGGTTGAAGATGGACGTCATGATCCGCAAAATCCAAAACATTTAGAATTGGTAAAGTCTACACGGCTGGCTGTTGACAGAGCGGAAAGAATACTGGAAGACGTTCTTGATTTAGCCCGCACCAGTGGGAGTGGTAATTTAAAAACTTGTCCCGCTTTTTCCGATCTGCGAAAACTTATTAGGGATTGCGTAGCAATGGTATCCCCTTTAGCAGAGGATAAAGACATCGACATCCATGATGATGTTGATTCTTTACTTCCAGACCTTCTATTATTTGATTCAGCTCTTATTACTCGGGTCATTGACAACTTTCTGGTCAATGCCATACGCCATGCTCCACGCAAGTCAGACATTGTGATTACTGTCAGATCATATGGTACTCACTTTTGTTTGAATGTGATTAATCAGTCTGAGGAAAAAACTGATTTAGATATGAACAGGATTTTCGATCCGGTTTATCAAGTTCAAACTCGTCAAAAGCGCCAACATCTCGGCACTGGACTTGGTTTGTCCTTCTGCCGTTTGGCTGTTGAAGCCCAAAATGGGAGGATTGGAGCTGAGCAAGATAGGGAGGGGAAAATATCTTTTTGGTTTGAACTGCCAATTAAAACCAGCGATTAATATCGTGAGGATTATCCAATTCAATAATTAAAAAATATAAGAATATTTTTCAGGCCAAGGAGTCTTATGATGGTTAACGATATGCATGTACAAGCCGATACGTATCTTCGTTCCGGCTCGAACGAATTGAAGATTTTAGAATTTTCAGCAGGAGGCGAATCTTATGGAATTAATATACTGAAGGTAAGCCGGGTATTGTCTGAAATGCCCGCTTTTTGTGTTGTTCCGGGGGCGCATCCAGCCATGCGGGGAGTGTTCAATGACCATGACCAGGTTGTACCGGTGTTGGATTTAGGCTTCTTTTTGAGCGGAAAACCGGCCTCGATTGAAGACCGGTTCCGAATTATTGTTACAGAATTTTTGGGTGTGTTGAATGCCTTGTTGGTTGAAAATGTTGAAGCGGTTCATACTGTTTTGTGGGAACAAGTCATCAATGCTCAAAATGTATTGGATGTATCCACAAATCCCTATGTTATTTCTATCGTAAGGCCCACTGAAGATAAGATGTTACTGCTCCTGGATTATGAAACCATAATACTCAAAGTTGCTCCAGATCAAGTGGAGAAACAAGTAGAACGTGGAGAGGCTGTACGATTTGAGGGGGAAGGTAAGAAAGTTCTGCTGGCTGAAGACAGCTCCTCTGTCCGATCCATGTTAAAATTGGAACTGGAAGAACACGGCTTCAATGTACTTACAGCACATGATGGCCAGGAAGCAATAGAACTGCTGAAACAAAATGACGATATCGATTTGGTTATTTCCGATGTTGAAATGCCCCAGGCGGATGGCCTTTCGTTGACTAAACAGATTAAAGAAAATCAGGCAACATCCCACATACCTGTAATTGTGTATTCCTCCATCGGTGATATAGGTATGAAAGAACGGGCTAAATATCTTCAAGCGGAGGAACATATAACCAAACTCAACCTTGACGAACTTTTTCAGAAAATATCGAATTTACTGCCTGCCACAAGTTAAATTCCAATGGAGCGTAATTTTCTAGTATGTGTTGACATGTTCGCCGGTACAATTTTGTAAAGAAGTTTTAATCTTGGATGAATAGAACAATATTAACACCGTCGGTAAATATTAGATCAAAGATATATTCAGATAGAAGAAAGAAATCATTTAATAAATTCGGCAGTAAGAATGATTAATATACAAAACGGACAATTAAGGCTTGGCGGAAACGTCATTTTTTCAGATCTGTCCTGGAGAATCGATATAGGAAAACGAATTGGTCTTGTCGGACCGAACGGGGCAGGGAAGACCTCTATTCTGAAGGTTTTGCTGGGGGAATATCCGTTGGAAGAAGGAAGGCTGGAATCGTCCAAAAACTTGAAGATTGGTTATCTACCCCAAGACAGTGCAGAACTCCCCAATAAAAAGGTGTCCGAGACTGTATGGGATTCTTTCGAGCCGCTCAATCGCATGGAACGTGAAATACATGAATTGCTTCAAGTCATACAAACGACAAGTCCAGATACGGCCGAACATAACAAAGCGCTTCAACGATACGGTGTCTTGCAGGAAGAATTTCAGGAAAACGGCGGGTACAGCCGGGAGTCCGAAGCCAAAAAAGTGTTGATTGGGTTGGGATTCGATCACGCAGACTGGGACCGTCCGGTAAATGAATTCAGCGGTGGTTGGAGAATGCGAATCCTTTTGACCAAGTTGTTGCTCGAAAAACCGGATATCCTTTTACTGGACGAGCCTACCAACCATTTAGATCCGGACTCGTTGGCTTGGTTCGAGCAATATTTGATGAATTCCGAGGCAGGTCTTGTCATCGTCAGTCACGATCGATATTTTCTTGATCGTGTTGTTACTGAAATCGCAGAGATTGAATTAAAAACGTTTCGTATTTTCAAGGGAAATTATTCAAAATACCGCAAGCAAAAAGAAGAGTTGCAGGAGCAGCTTATCGCTCAAAAGAAAAACCAGGATAAAGAGATAGCCCATCTTGAAGCATTTGTCGAGCGTTTTCGTGCCAAAAATACAAAGGCCACCCAGGCACAATCCCGCATAAAACGGTTGGAAAAAATTGAACGCATAGAAATTGAATCCGATCCGGACAGCATTACTATTCCTTTACCCGAGATTCCACGAAGCGGGAAGGAAGTACTCAAATTGGATGGAGTGGGTCATACGTATGGCGATATTCGTGCACTATATCCCATGACCGCCGGAATTTACCGAGGCGATCGCATTGCTGTGTGGGGGCCGAATGGCGCTGGCAAAAGTACACTCCTTTCTCTAATGGCCAAAGAATTTGAACCAACTGAAGGCACTGTGCATTGGGGATATAATACCCATACCGCTTATTTTTCTCAGCATCGTGCCGATCTGCTGACTTCTCAACAGACGGCTTTTGATGAATTATCGTCAGTGGCTACATCGGATATGCAAAGCAGATTGCGGGATGTTTTGGGGGCTTTTCTTTTTAAAGGAGAAGATGTTTTTAAAAAGGTTTCAGTATTAAGCGGGGGTGAAAAAAGCCGATTAGCGTTAGCCAAACTACTGGTTAAGTCGGTCAATGTGCTGATAATGGATGAACCGCTTAATCATTTGGATATTTCCACAACTGAAAAACTGGAAGAAACGTTACGGAATTTCAAAGGAACTATTGTTTTTGTTTCGCACGACCGCTTTTTTGTGGATCGGTTGGCCACCATGGTTTGGGAGATGAACAACGGCCGGCTAAAAATTTATAAAGGCAATTTTTCTGATTATGAGTATGCAAAACAATTTTTGCAAGAATCCAATGCAGAAAACACTTCACAAATAGATTCAAATTCGGCCGATTCTCAATCTTCCACCCGGCGGCAGCGAAAAGAACAAAAACGTCTCGAAGCGGAAGAGCGAAATCGCCTAAATGCACGTAAACGTGATAAAGAACGGAAATGCGAAAAAATCGAAAACGAAATTAATTCATTGGACGAAGAGATTCAATCCATTGAAGCGAAGTTGGTATCGGGTGAACTGATCCATTCACCTACGGAAATGTCAAAAACAAACAAGCGGTATAAATCACTTTTAAAAACCAAGGAAAAACTTTATGCTGAATGGGAAAAAATACTCGATTCTTTAGAAGTTGCTTAACCAGTACTTTGTTTTTTAAAATTTTTTATGGCATTATTGAATCGAATCTATTCAAGGGTGGTTGGTAGATTGAAAGATTACTTCAAAATATTGGGTGTGCGGCTGGATGCAAGCCGGGATGAGATTTCCAAGGCTTATAGGAAGCTTGCTCAAAAATATCATCCGGATTCCAGTGAAGAGCCGAATGCAGAAGAACAATTCAAATTAATTAATGAAGCATATACAGTTTTATCCACTCCTGAAAAAAAATACCGCTATATGGGAAGTTTTTTTCTGGAAAAGTTGGAAGAGCGGGATTTTCAAACCTCATTTGAATTGATCCAGTTTCTTTTAAGCAATTTTCCTAATGATAAATGGGTGATTGCTCATAAAAAACTATATGATGAATTGTCTTCCAGATATCGGCGGCTGAAAAAGCAGTGGGAAGAAGCAATTACACAAGCAAAAGACACAAAACGATCTATTTCATCCCGTTTGAATAAAATCAAACAGGCCGATTCTATTATAAATTCATTCAATGCGCGTGAATTGTGGCCGGCTGAAGAATATGAAAGCTGTCTTGAAGATACAGAGCTTACTCTAAATGAATTGCGTATTCAATCAAAAAAACGACTAGTTGCTGTTTTCTCTGTTTTTGTTATCGCGGGACTTGCCATTGTTTACTCATTTATATACATAACCGGAAGTCCACCGGAAAAAAGTGATAAGAATATTGCTTCTATCGCCTCACCAACCCCGCAAATGATATCCACATCAACCCCAGTTCCAACCGCAACAATTGTGAGTTCGCCAACTATTCTGCCTACAGATACGTTTGTTCCTCCAACTAATACAAATACACCGCTCATTTCAACTTCAACTCCCAGGCCGACTTCGACACCGGTACCAACACCGACACAGCCTTTGCCCACACCCACAGAGAAAATACCCGCTTTAAAAAAAGCGACTCTTGCACATTACCGCTCAGATAATGGCCAGGAAGTGTGGAGTGCCTTTGTTCGTGAAGGGCCGGGGCCAGAGCATAACAGAGTTACTGCGCTTGTTCGTGGCGAGGATGATTTCTATATTTTGGGCGAGGAGGATGACTGGTATCATATTAAACTGGAAGACGGCAGAAAAGGCTATATTTTTAAACCTCTGGTAAAAGTAATTTCAGAATAAAACTTAACATCTTTCTATTCAATGATTTTCTTATTGAAAATGTTTTAACTTGATGATATGAACTTGAATGATAACTGGAATCAAATTATCCAAACACTACCTGGAATTTTTCTTAAGGATCAACATCCTCAAGGAACCGGCATTGCCGTAAGTATTGAATATTTGAATCAGGGCAAATGGTATTTGAATTATGTGAAAGAATCCCAAAACATGACCGTAGTACGAGAAGGCCCTTTCGCAGCGTTATCTCTTTATGAAAGGCTCCAAGAATTATTCGATGATGTTGGATTTACCCCTCAATTGAACGACCAAGAACGCGAAATACTTAATCTGCCAAGTTATGAACAGATTTATTCTGAACGAGTCTTAAAAAGTTTACCAGGCCGTTACATCGGCTCACAAGAAATTGCTGGTAAAGGTTTGAATTGGAATTCGGACTATTCCGTTCAAAACAATTCTGATGGCACTTATACCTTGTTCTCGTGTAATCAACGAAGTGAAGATGACTGCTTTACCGATTTGGAAGTCGAAGAAATAGGCACCTATACCCTCCATGAAGTAATTGAAGAGTTACAAATTATCGGTTTCCATCCGGAGGACTATTCATTTTTGTTAGAACTCACGGCTGCATCATGGGATGAATTATTGCAGTATATGCCGGGACTGACTCTCCTAAATCAAAATCCTGCAGAAAATGGTTGCTTGCTTTCAATCAAATATCAAGACCCGGAAAACTGGACACTGTATTATGCGATCAATATTGTTACAAATAAGTATAAATTGAATAATATCCCTGAATTGACTGCTAAAGAGGTATACAAAAAGACCTACGATCTAATCGGCCGGTTATTGACTCCAAAAGAAGTGAACAAGCTTAAACTGCCTGAATTGGATGAAATCTACAAAGATACATTGATGAAACGAATGAAGGGATTCTATATTGGTGCTGTCGCTGATACCCGCAAGCCGAATCGGTACACGGAATCTTACTTTTCAGTAGACAAATCCAAAGATGGTACCTGGTTATTGCATGTCGTATTTGCTGAAGATTTAATCAATTTAGGCAAAACCGGCAGAAAAATACCCATTCATAAAATCGGTCCTTACCGGAACGAAGAGATACATAAGATAATCGCAGAAATAGAAAAAGGTGTAGATCTCCTCGAATTCGTTTTGAAACTAAAAGAAATCAAAAAGGAAGAGACTTCTGAATTATTGCAATTAATTATGAAAGAGGCTGGACTGGATTAATTAAATCTCATTGGTTATTTTAATATCGGTTTCATTTCTTCCGGCTTTTCTTCCGTGATGTATTTCCGTTTGATTTCCTTTTTCTTTTGCGGCTTTCTAGATATTTCTCAAATTCTTCCGGTGTTTCAATTTCTACGTAATCGGTTTCCCAGCCTTCGTAGGCTGTGAAATAGTCGCAATTCTCTGTGGTGTATTCTCTGCAGGTTTGAGGACGATCATCATAAATAGAACAGCTGCTGTCTTCGTTATTTAAAGCGGTGCAAACCGTAGGGACTTTAATAAGCCATCGTCCATCAGAAATTAGTAATGTTATTCCCTCATGCAGCAAATACCAGCGAACATCGTCCTTTCGCCGCTTCGTGTTCGGTTTATCGATTTCTATGGTGATATATTGGCAGCAAAGAGCCAGGCAACGGTTGCATAATGATCCATTGGGAATAGTGGACATAATGATTCCCCTCTTTTCATATTCTATCATGAAGAATGAGTTGTTCCATCTCAAGAAAAATGATTTTGATGATACGAATAACAACTTCTTGGGTTTTGATTGATTTTATTTTATTATAGTTAATCCTGCGTAACGAAATTATAATATACTAGACTAGAAAAGAGTTTTTCAGGACTTATTCAAAAAACATCAATTAGAGGTTGGGGAAAATGAAGTATTGTATCGGTTTTTTTCTGGTTTGTTTTTTATTGATCCAAGGATGTGCATCCTCCAGAGATGTAACCAGGACGGGTCAAAGTGTTGGTAAGGTGCTTCGAGCACCGGTGGATTTGGTCACGGCCATCGGGGACGGAATAGCCGGGAAAAAGTACTCACCCGGACGTGAGTTCACGCAAAACTGGCAGTCCAAGGACACGGATTCTGTTTTTTGGGAAGAAGACGAAGTGTTTTTCTCTTCATTGCAATGACAGTTAATATATGAGGCAGCCATATGGAAAATTCTAAAAAGATATACCTTTGTGGACCAATTATGGGAGAAGTTCATGGTGAAGCGTCCTATTGGCGGGAAGAAGCCAAAAAGATGTTGGGAGAACATTTTATCCTCTTGGACCCAATGAGGCGGAACTTCAAAGATAACGAAGTGGATAGCGCCAACGAAATCGTCGAGTTCGATCTTCAAGACATCCGTGATTCGGACATAGTCCTGGTGAATTACAGCAAGCCCAGTATTGGTACAGCCATGGAAATCTTTTATGCTTCCTATAACATGGGTAAATTTGTTGTCGCTTTTTCTCCTATTCCTTTTGTTGAGTGCAATCCTTGGATAGTCAAATTTACAACAAAAATTCTTCCTTCTTTAGAGGTTGCCGCTCAATACATTTTACGGCATTTCCCGTCTGCCAATAATTGAGATGGTTGTGTGAGTTCAATTACAGAGGCAAACGAATGAATAATGAATCAAAAATAGCGCGAATTGATCTTCATTGCCATTCTTGGGCTTCGGATCGTCCCTCCCTTTGGCTGATGCAGCGTCTTGGATGTCCTGAAAGCTTTACTTCTCCCGAATACGTTCGAGAAACCGCTATGCAGCGAGGGATGAACTTCGTTACCATTACGGATCACAATACAGATTCGGGTGTCCGTGAAATCGAGCATTATGACAATGTGATACTAGGAGATGAAATTACCACTTATTTCCCTGGGGATGTCAAAGTCCATGTTGTTTGTTTAGGTTTTTCCCGCGGGCAGCATATAAAAATTCATGAATTGCGTGAAGATATTTATTCGCTGGTTCGTTATTTGAACGAACAGAACATTGTTCATTTTTGTGCACATCCTCTGCATAAAATCAATGGACAATTGACCTGGGATCATTTTGAAAAACTTCTACTGCTATTTAAGTCATTTGAAATTTTGAATGGAACCCGTCTGAAAAGATTAAACCAGGCGGTTGAACTGGTTTTAAAAAATCTGACCAGAGAAGAAATTAAACGCTTAGCCGATAAACATCATCTGGAGCCGTTAGGTGAAAAACCATGGGAAAAATACACAGTAGGAGGCACAGATGATCACAGCGGACTATTTATTGGTACATGTTATACAGAAGTGACGGTTGATGAATTAAGTGTTAAGGGAGTATTGGATGGATTGAGAAAAGGGAAAACAAAGGTATGTGGAAGCAGTGATGGTTGTTTAACCCTTTCCCATCAGGTTAACAGCATCGCTTATCAATTCTTTAGAAGCAAACTTGGCCCTGAATCTGAAGAACTTCTTTTTATTCTTGGAAGGATATTTGAACACAACCGGCCTTTGAAATTGAATTCGAAGATGAAGTTTCGCCGGCGGTTGAAAAGGTTTTTCAATTATTTTCGCAGACCCAAAGGATTTAATCTCAATCTTATCGAGGAAATTCGTGAAATCATTTCCAGCAATGTCGCCCTCAAATCTCTTTTTACCGAAGGAGTAATGACTAAGGCGGAATACAACAATAATATTTTTACCCTGGCTTCTGATGTGCTTGACCAGATGATCATCAACGTGTTTGAAAGACCTTATTTGTTGCATTATTTGATTGTTTTTACTCCGGCTGTTCTTTCCTCTTATGTCATGACCATTCGTAATCTGCATGGCGAGAAAGACTTGATTGAGAAAGCGGAAAAAAAGGTTGGCCTCCAAAGAAATCTTAAAATAGCCTGGTTTACCGATTCATTC
>CAZXSQ010000089.1:0-5829 GCA_964643335.1 uncultured bacterium | reverse complement strand
CGTGACTGGAGTTCAACGTTGCTCTTCCGATCTGTTTCTTGAAGCGGCATCGAGACGAAATAAAGACCTTCGCATCATTATCTCATCGGAAAAAGACATAAACCAGGATGGAGTCACTGTATTCCCCCCCATCAAAGGTTTCCGCACACCGGGTTATGAAAAAATGATGTTATATGTACCTTCGATTCTAAAATTGATGAAATATGTGGAAGACGAGGATTTTGATTCGATCATCGTAAGCACTCCCGGCCCGCTTGGCATTATGGGTCTTATTTGTGCGAAATTGATGCGGATACCGGTTTATGGGATTTACCATACTGATTTTCCCCGGATTGCCTTGCGTGTGTCCGATGACCCGATGTTTGCCGAAATGGCACTTTTATTGACGCGAATGTTTTATCATCGTGTTGATCTAGTTTTCACCACTTCGGTTTCTTTGCTTGAGGATATCAATAATTTGGAAATACCTTCGGAAAAAACCCGTATACTTGAAAAGTGGGTTGACACAAATTTATTTAGACCAGAAATGAGAGATGATAACTTTTGGAGAACAAAAGCAACTGTGAAGTTACTTTATGTGGGACAGATTGCAAAAAATAAGGATTTAGACCTTCTTGTTCAATTGTATCAACATCTGGCTCCACGATACAAAGACTTTGTGCTTTATTGTGTTGGAGGCGGCCCGTATTTTAATGAATTATCTGCCCAAACGGCTTCCTGCGATCGATTTATCTTAACAGGTCCCAAATATGAGGAAGAACTCGCTAAGGCTTATGCCTCTTCAGACATTTTTGTTTACCCCGGCAAATTGAGCACTTACAACAATGTTCTGGTTGAAGCAATGGCATCAGGACTCGCCTGCATCATAATCAATAAAAATGATCAGCTAAAATTCAATGAAAGTGATTTTGCAGGCATTGTTGCACAATCCGAGGAGAATTTCATCGAATCAGTTGAGAATCTTATGGTGAATGAAAAGTACAGACAAGAACTTGGGCAAAAAGCGAGTGAATTTGCCACACAGCGTTTCTCTGAAGAAATGATATTTAATCATTTCTGGCAGAGTCTGACTCAACCCATACCTGGCTCTAATGCACAGCAGAAATTTCATTTAGAATCGGATCAATTTGATCAAAAAGTAGTACAGCTGGGTTGAAATAAAGTGAATAGTAAAAGTTCCATCATACAGGCTCACCATTATGCCTAGAGAATAAATTTGTTATGATACAGGTTAATCAAATTATTAAGGGGAATACTAAGATGGCTGAAAAAAGATATAACCGCCGTGATTGCTTAAGGACATTAGCATTTGGAACTGCCGCTATGGCGATGCCTGGACTGGTGCACGCTTTGGCTAATGATAGAAAACCAAATGTGGTCATCTTTTTTACCGATGATCAGGGGTATGCCGATGTTGGCTGTTTTGGGGCCAAGAGTTTCAAAACGCCCAACTTTGATCGGATGGCGAGGGAAGGAATCACTTTTACCGATTTTCATGTCGCCCAGCCAGTTTGTGGTGCCTCGCGTGCCGCTTTGCTGACGGGATGCTATCCAAATCGTATTGGCATGTTAGGCGCTCCGAGTCACAGAAGCACCCACGGAATTCATGATGATGAAATGACCATTGCCGAAATGCTTAAACAGCACCATTATGCCACGGCTATTTTTGGAAAATGGCACCTTGGCCATCATCCACAGTTCCTACCACCCCGGCATGGTTTTGACGAATACTTCGGTCTTCCGTATTCAAACGATATGTGGCCTCACCATCCTGAGCGCCCAGACGCTTACCCGCCTCTGCCGTTAATAGAAGGCGAAGAGATTGTTCAGCATAATCCGGATCAGTCCAAACTCACAACCTGGTATACAGAAAGGGCTGTTCGATTTATTGAGGAAAATAAAGACAATCCTTTTTTCCTTTACGTGGCCCACAGTATGCCTCACGTTCCTCTCTTCGTCTCGGATAAATTCGAAGGGAAGTCAGAACAGGGAATGTACGGCGATGTCATTATGGAAATCGACTGGTCTATGGGACAAATTCTCAAAACATTGCGGGAAAATGGTCTCGATGAAAATACGCTGGTCATTTTCACATCGGACAACGGACCGTGGCTCAGTTATGGAGACCACGCTGGTTTGGCATTACCGCTTCGTGAAGGGAAGGGAACCACGTGGGATGGAGGGCAGCGGGAACCTTGCATAATGCGATGGCCCGGTAAAATACCAGCAGGCCATATGTGTAAGGAACCGCTGATGACCATCGATATTTTACCTACTATCGCTGAAATTGTGGATTGCAAGCTCCCTGATCATATCATCGATGGTAAAACCATCTGGCCGCTTATGTCCGGACAACCCAATGCGAAAAATCCTCACGATGCATTGTATTTTTATTGGGGCAACGACCTACAGGCAGTTCGGAGCGGCAAATGGAAACTTCACTATCCACACCGTTACAGAACACTGGCTGGGCGGCCTGGTGGAACCGGCGGCATCCCTGCCAAGTACGAACAGGGGAAAATTGATCTCGCTCTTTACAATATGGAGGAAGATATTAGCGAAAAAAATAATCTGGCAGATGAATACCCGAAGATTGCCAAAAAACTTTCAGAAATGGGTAAACAATTCAATGAATCACTGAAAAAGAATAAACGTCCTCCTGCCAGAATCAATAAGAATAAATGATATACCTTATTGAATTATGTTCCATCAGTAAGGGCATTGGTAGCATAGGCGTCCCGCCTGCATCTTGCATCGCGCAACGGCACAAGCGGGGACATCTGTTCTTTTGAATTTGATGCGGGCAGGGATGCCCGCGCTCCGATGGAATGGTACAGGCGGGATGCCTGTATACTTAATAAAACGCATTCAACACGGATATTCCCAATAGACTCAATACGAAAATAAATAATAGAAGGGCAGGGATGAGAACGACCACCAGCATTGCCACAAAACACCCTTTTTGAGGGCCGGTAATCAATCCGACAATGTTTAGAATCAATCCCAATGGAAATACAAAAAAATAGCATATCAGAGTAATGACGGGAAATATTATCGAATCATCCTTGTGGATAACGATGATCTGTTTTTCTTCATGATTGTTTTCATTCATTTTATATATCTTTGGCCGTTTATTTTTGATAAATGATTTTTATCCAATAAGAATTCATTTTCAAGATATAAATACGAGAATCCAGTCAATTTATTTCAAAAGAATCTTATCGTCCTTTTTTAATGTTTTCCCGTTATAAAGATGAAATTGATTTTCGCCGGTTTGGGAATCTTTATGAATGATAGTCAATTCCGCATCGGTTTGATAATCGCCAAATTGAAAGAAATCCTCTTCCTCTTCGGTTTTTATAGCGATTATTGATTCATTTGAATCAAACGTAATACAGAAGCCTTCTTCATTGGCAAATCCCTCCAGCTCGGTTGGAAGACCTTGAGTGGATGTTCCTTTATACGGTAAAAGAACAGTAATGAATTTAGTTGATTTTAAATCACCTGAAGATGAAACAATGGCGTGATATTGATCCGGTTCGTTGTATTCGGGTGGATGTTCAAATCCTTTTGTTTGTTTCATGGTAATATTATTGGATTCGATGAAGTTCGCGCTTAGTCTGGCATTGCCTTGTTTGATAATGATTACTTTGTCTTTTTCTTCAAGAGTCATTTCGGATAAGGCGTGAAGATTCCATTCATATGTAACTGGCTTGGGAGCAGTTACTTCATCGCATATAACAAAAATACCGGGTTTATACGGACCCGATTTCAGATGAATCACCCGGCGTAGAAATTTATTCAATCTTCCTTGATAGGCTTGTGAAGCATCAGCCGTGACATAATCATATTCCGGTTTAGATACAAAGGTAACAATTTTACCCTTCGATTTAGGATCGCGGATTTTTTGTCCGGTTCCTCCATTGAACGTGATTGTGTTGGATGATTTGGATTCCCATTGCCAATGCCGGTGATGGTCAGAACCATACCATGGGTAGTATCCTGAAGCAATCGCCAACGCTTCTCCATAGGCTTCCAAAGTAAAGGCGTTTTGATCCGCATGGGCATGACTGATCGCACCGTATGGATCGCTGTGAATCAAGAAATGGACGTCTTTGTCTGCATTCCCTAATGCCGTGTGCAGGGAAACCAATCCCACTCCCTGAAAGTGTTTGCTTTGTGGAAGATCGGTTGGCGGTTTAGACTTTAGTGAATCATCTTTCAGAACAACTCCCAAAATGGATGCTCCAGGGCCAGCATCCATGAAATCGGCATACCAGCGGATATAGGGATCGTTCAGCAGAGTGGAGAACTGGTACATTAACTGCCCCATACTTCTATTGGGCCCACTATGCTCTCCGTCTCCGAAAGGAGAAATCTCTGCATAAGGTGGATTCGTATATAGCTTATAATAGGGGGTATTTTGGAAAAATGGTTTTTGCATCAAATCAAAGCCGGTGGCATTCCGGAGTGGAACAACAAAATGAAGTGCGAAACTCATATAGTCTGACCAGTAACTTGGTCCTTCGTGCCAGCCACCATCTTCTTTTCCCCATGCGGGATAGACATTCCTAAAAAGTGTAAGCACATAATTCAACCATTCTTTGCTCTCGGGCCATTCATGAGCAAATTCCAAACAGGCTTCACCCAGGAAACCTAATGTTCGTCCGGCATGGCTTTCATAGGGATTGGTGTGAAATCGGCGGCGGTTTTTTAAGTGATCGTAGAATTGGGCCGCTCGAATACGCATCGAGTTTTCCACTTTTTCCCGCTCTTCTTCACTAAATAAATCATATGTCCAGTCATAGGCACGAACTCCACGCATCATAACCCACATCGCCGGTTCATCGTTGCTGGAATAAGCGGTGCTTCCTTTCGGATCCCAGCTGAAGAAGTGCAATATCCTTCGTTTCGCCTCATCCCCGTATTTTCTATCACTGGTTAATAAATAAGCCAGTCCACAATACTCCATCATATCCATGGGGGGACGGGTGGTCCGAAAAATGTGCTGATAATTCTTACCTCTTTCTGCTCCTTTTCCTTTAACATAGGGTGGTTCTTCGACTAATTTTTCACCGATATGAGCATCACATCTTCGCATAATGGAATTACACAAATCACGAAGGTCGCCGCTTTTCGCCCGCTGGCGGAAAGAAGCAAGCTCTTTCTTTAAAACAAATAAGCGTGGACGTTCTTCAGGAACGTTATCAAGAACACTATCGATTTCAGGATAAGGCCATTTTTTGACATTTTGGTGAACAATGAATGAACGAGTTTTACTGTAAATGATTTTATCCGGTCCGGTTTTCACACCATACCGCCAATACCACGTGCCGGGTGACAATGTACGGTTTAATGCATAGGTGCTGACATCGATATCCTCATAGCGCATCACATTTTCCTGAAAGTTGGAAGAGGTTGAAATTTCCAAAACATAATTTAAATCGTCTTTTGGTGGAATCCAAATAAAAGGTGGTGGATTGATAGAAACCTTGCTTTTATCCGCAGGGGTGTGAGGTTTTTGATAAGGACTGGGGGATTGATCCAGTTTAATATCCTCATTGGATGACCATGTTGCAGAGACGCATGTAGCGGTGATAAAAACACATATAGCTATACATATTTTGATCTGATTCAGCATTGTTTACTCCTTTTGATCTGGCGGTTCAATTCAATTAAATGACTTGCGGACCCACAGGTGCCCATCTGAACATCCCATATTCCGCATTTTCCATATTGAAATCGCCGGTTTCATGTATTTTTTCCCACATGATTTCGGCCATGTGTTCGGCTATTTCCCGGCAATGGGGATCTTGTGCGAGATTCCTC
>CAZXSQ010000088.1:15456-17002 GCA_964643335.1 uncultured bacterium | reverse complement strand
CGCCGTTCCAGGAATTTCAGAAGTTTGGCTTGCAGGCGGGGAGCCAGTTCAGCTATTTCATCGAGAAACAATGTCCCGCCTTCCGCTTTGCCGATACGTCCCTCGCGATCCCGGATAGCGTTGGTGTAGGCACCTTTGACCTGGCCAAAAAGTTCACTTTCCAGTAATGTTTCTGCCAACGCGGCGCAATTGACCGCAATAAAAGGATTTTCCCTTCGCGGGCTATTGTAATGAATCGCTCTGGCGACCAAGTCTTTACCGGTACCGGTTTCCCCGCTGATCAAGACATTGGCTTCTGTGGGAGCGACGTCGGTTATGAGGGCATACACTTCCTGCATACTCGATGTTTTGCCCACAATGTTGCCGAAGGAGTACTTTTTTTGCAATTCATTGGATAGATGTTGAACCAGTGAAAGGTCTTGAAAAGTTTCCACTGCTCCCATGAGTTTCCCTTCCGGTGTACGAAGCAAGGCGGCTGAAACGGAGACTGGAATCAATTCACTGTTTTTATTAATAATGGTGCAATCACAGCGCGCGACTGTTTCCTTTCCTTCTAGCACATTGTGCACAGGGCAGTCAACTTCACACAAGGAACTGCGAAACACTTTTGCACATTCTTTTCCCAATACTTCCTCTTCTCGACAGCCGAGAATGCTCTCTCCGGCTTTATTGAGGGAGGTGATTTTGAACTTCTCATCGACGGTGAAAACTCCATCGGCTATGCTGCTCAGAATGGCCCTCAACTGCTTATGATCCCGCTGGGATTCCTGCACCACTTGGCGCATTTTCAAGAACAGGTTTTTCATTTCCAGTAGATTCCGGAATGTTTGGACAATGCTGATTACATTGTTATTCTCATCGAAGGTCGGGACGGCATTTGCATAGAGTGGAATACTGTTTTCA
This sequence comes from uncultured bacterium, assembly GCA_964643335.1. GTDB lineage: Bacteria > Hinthialibacterota > Hinthialibacteria > Hinthialibacterales > Hinthialibacteraceae > CAZXSQ01. The sequence goes on along the minus strand of CAZXSQ010000088.1, from coordinate 16,099 downwards.
TTTTTCGTTAAAACGGTATAGCATTCATGAACGCTGGGTTCCCCAGTTTTAAGCGCCTGCGAAGCGGGGCATTTATCATCCTGGCATGTTTCCGAGCGAAAGATTTCCGAACACGGTTTTCCCAACACTTCCGATTCTTTATATCCCGTGATGCGTTCAGCCGCCTGATTAAACGACATAATCCTTAGGTGAGGATCCAGTATCATCTCCCCGTCGGTCAACAATTCGTTTAATTCCGGTGGAGAGTAGAGAATCTCTTTTGAGGGTGTTTGGTTCATTAATTATTCAACTTTGTTTATAAGTGTAATGTTTTGTAACATAGAAAGAAAATTTCAACTTAGCTGGCTCTAAACCAATATTAAACATTGACTTCGTTGAGGATTATGAGACAATAAATTTAATCGATCTTTATGGTCTACTTTGAACGCAGGCAATGCTCGGTACATTTGTTCGGCTTAATTTGAAATAATGTTAGATTTTAAAGCCCAATAAATTAAAGTACCTTAAACTAGATAATATAAATTTAGCTTATCAGATCAAAGGTTTACAAAAGGATTACATATTCAATAGGTTTCCCTCGTTTATAATAGAGAGGAAGATAATCATGTTCAATACAATTACAAATGCAAAATTGATAATTTGC
>CAZXSQ010000088.1:11809-15446 GCA_964643335.1 uncultured bacterium | reverse complement strand
CTTAATTTTTTTATTTCCTTCCTTATCTGCTTTTTCTGCAATAGATTATGGATTTGAGATGAGCAATCCTCAGATCATCACCAATCCCATATATGAATACATGAAAATAGAACTTCTAGAAGATGTCAGAAGAATATGGAATTCTGGTAATACACCAGTTGCACTGGTCGCTGGTTTACGAGATGAAAATGGTAATCCTGTAGGTGAACCGGGTTTTATATATTATCCCCATCAAACTATCCCCTGGCCGGAACAACATCCAAGAAATTCAGGAGGTGCATTAACGACCGGCAAAGCGGGGACCTATTCACTTTGGATTGAAATGTTTATCGCCAATACACAGGAATCGGCTTTATCTCAATGGTATAATGGGCAATCTCCCGTAAAGCAACTCTTCCTGTCAGATGTTACCGTTAATACAAGTGTATCTAAAATCTACACCATCGCCGGCACAGGACATCCGGGGGCTTCCGGCGACGGCGGCGAGGCTATCGAAGCCGAGTTGAAAAAACCGTATGATATTGCTCTTGACCATTTCGGAAATCTCTATATTGCCGACACTTACAATCACAAAATCCGCAAAGTTGACACGAATGGAATCATAACAACAGTGGCCGGTACCGGACATCCTGGTTATTCTGGCGATGGAGGACCAGCAACTGAAGCGGAATTATTTTTCCCCAACGGCGTAAGCGTCGATTCGGACGGTAATCTTTATATTGCCGATACAACCAATAATCGTATCCGCAAAATTGACACTTCGGGTCAAATCACCACCATTGCAGGGAATGGCCATTCCGGTTATGCGGGAGATATCGGGCCAGCGACCAAAGCCGAATTGTGCCATCCGTTAAGAGTTTTTGCTGCTCCAGATGGAAATATTTATATTGCCGATACTTGGAACCATGTCATTCGCAAAGTCGACAGTTCTGGAATAATAACAACTGTGGCGGGAAAAGGCCGCCGCCGTCCCGGTTATTCCGGTGACGGTGGACAAGCCACTAACGCAAGGCTGCGTCGCCCTATGGATATCTGGGTGGATGAAGCGGGAAATTTGTACATCGCGGATACAGGTAATAGAGTCGTTCGGAAGGTCGATCCATCCGGTGAAATAAACACAATTGCTGGAAATAGAAGGTTTGGATTTCCTCAAAATGGTGACCGAGCTGTCGAATCCAGTTTGTACGCCCCTTCCGGCATTTTTGTTGATACGCAGTCCAACTTATTCATCGCTGACAAGTATGCCCATCGAATTTATAAAGTGGATTCTAACGGCATAATTACCATCATTGCCGGCTCTGGTATTAGAGGAAATGACAATGATGATAACGAGGAGGATGATGATGGTGATGATGAGAATGACGGCAACGATGATAATGAAGGCGATGATAATGATGAGGGTGATGATGATGACGACGACAGTGATAACGACGAAAGTAATGATGACGACGATCCAGGTTTCTTAGGAAGTTTAAAGGATGGGATACCAGCCATTAATGCAAGGCTTAAATTTCCTGCCCAAGTCATCGGTGACAAACACGGCAACTTATATATTGCTGAAAAAAACAACAACAAAATCCGAATGATCGGAGTAAACATTGAAGTTGAGGCGGGATCAAATGTAGAAACTTATGTAAACAATCCCATAACTCTCAATGCCAGTGTATCCGGGGGAATTGAAAGATATGACTTTTCCTGGAATATCGTGTCTGGGCCAAACACTGATATCAACCAGATTGATGATCCAACCCTAAAAGGTCCAATTTTCACTCCCACAGACTCAGGAGATTATATTCTTCAATTAACGGTCACTGACGGCATACAACCTCCAATAACTGATCAGGTTGAAATAAAAGTATACAGCCTGATTAGTGCTGACGCCGGAGTTGAAAATGAAGAACAAAACTTTTTAATCGATGAATCTATCAATTTAAATGGTATAACCGAGGGTGGTTCCGGTGATTATGATTTTGATTGGTCAATCATAAGTGGACCAGACACGGCCCCATCCCAGTTTTCCAATCCGGATGGTGAAGATACAGTATTTACTCCCAACAAACATGGAACCTATGAAATCCAATTTACCGTGGATGATGGAATTCAACTCCCGGTTACAAAAATAATCGAAATTGAAGTCTTGTTACCATTTACAGTGGATGCGGGAGAAGATCAGATCACCTATGTAGATCAACCCGTGCAATTGGATGGAAAACCCGATAATGAAAGTGGGATGTATTTGTATCTCTGGGAGATTGTATCTCCTGGGCATCATAATCCCCATCAATTATCCTCGGTCACTGAAGAAGACCCGATATTCACCCCAGATCATGAGGGAGCCTATATCCTTCAACTTACGGTGAGTGATGGTCATTTAACCTTGAGTGACACCGTCACTATCTTTGCCTATGCGGAACTCTCAGCTGAAGCAGGAATAGGACGCTTTATACTTGTCAACCAACCAACAAACCTTCATGGAACGTCAAGTGGTGGTTACGGCAATCATCAATATCAGTGGGAAATTAAGTCAGGTCCGAATCTAGATCCGAATCAATTTTCAAGCGATTTAAACCTGACTGCCAATCAGTTTGCTAACGAATTCGATGAAGTTCTTTTCACTCCAACAGAGACAGGAACTTATGTGCTCGAATTGACGGTAACGGATCAAGCTCAAAATTCTATCAGCGATACGGTTCCCGTTCTCAGCAAAAATGTAACAAATAGTTCTGTTATAGTTAATGATTCGCTGGAAACTATTGAGGACTTGAGCGATTCAATCGATTATGATCCAGAAGATAGCCGTGAATTGGTTATCCGGTGGCTGTTCCCCGATAATTTCGACGATTCACAAGTCACGGATATTCATGTTTATGTTCGCGTGAACAATAGCGGTGATTTTCAATTTCTCGGAAATACGGGGGGGCATTCTGAGTTTTATTTCGAATGGAAAGAAGGATCAACCAATATAACAGCATTTCAAGATGGCCCTCAATTTGGGGAGACATATGAATTCCAGATTTACGTACGAAACGGCACACCATTTTTAGGCCCGTTTGAGAATGCAGGGCCAGTGGAATTCTTGGAAGAAATTAACGAAGATACCGGGGATGGCTCTGATGGAGATGACTCCACAGGCGATGATAATACTGGCGGCGACTCAGAGGATGGAGACGACTCCTCGGGGAATGATGACACCGGCGATGACTCGAATGGTGATGACTCCACCAGTGATGATAACAATGATGATCCAGATGATGGAGACGGCTCCTCGGGGAATGATGACACTGATGATAACTCGAATGGTGATGACTCCACCGGTGATGATAACAACGATGATCCAGATGATGGAGACGGCTCCTCGGGGAATGATGACACTGATAATGACGCGGATGGTGATGACACCACTGATGATGACAACAACGACAATGATTCAGATGATGGCGACGGCTCCACTGGCGATGATAACACCGGCGGCGGCTCGGATGATGGAGATGACTCCACCGGTGATGATAACAACAATAATTCAGACGATGGAGATGACTCCACCGGTGATGATAACAACAATGATTCAGACGATGGAGACGGCTCCACCGGTGATGATAACAACGACAATGATTCAGATGATGGCGACGGCTCCTCG
>CAZXSQ010000088.1:0-11709 GCA_964643335.1 uncultured bacterium | reverse complement strand
CAGATGATGGAGACGACTCCTCGGGGGATGATAACACCGGCGATGACTCGGATGGAGACGACTCCACCGGTGATGATAACAACGACAATGATTCAGATGATGGCGACGGCTCCTCGGGGAATGATGACACTGATGATGACACGGATAGCGACGACTCCACTGATGATGACAACAACGACAATAATTCAGATGATGGAGACGACTCCTCGGGGGATGATAACACCGGCGATGACTCGGATGGTGACGGCTCCACCGATGATGATTCTGAAGGCCTATATGACTTATTCTCATTTAACAACGCCGAAGATATACAAGGCTTTTACGCTTTCCCAGAAAATTCTGATGTGGTTGTCGATCAGGTTCCTATTGATGAAAATAATCCCGAAGCCACAGACGGTTATGGATTGAATGTCAATATATCTTCAGGCGAATTCATAACCATAAATGGACCAGCGATCCAAATTGAGGAAAGACCCATTCATCTATCCTGCTGGTTTTATGTTGATAATCCGCACATTATGTATGCTTTGGGCGCCTATACCGATTTCCAAGGAGAAACCGGAGCAGCGTCCTATACACTCAGGTACGCACCGGAGTTAATTGAAAATACCTGGCAAGAAGTTGAAATTTTAATCAACAGCGGCTACACCGTAGTTCAGCCGTTTATTGTAATTTTCAATGGCGACGAGCACACTGCTGGCACTGCTTTTATTGATACGCTCAAAGTTACCCAGGGCGTGACCATTGATACAGACTCGAGTGAGAGCATCGAGCTGGATGAGTGGATTCCAAATCTATGGCTAGATTCGGGTGAATGCGGTGACGCTTATGAAGAAGATGGCCATTTGGTTCTAGAAAAAGGCAGCGATTGTCAAGTATCCCGGATGGCAGGAATATTTACACAAACAGACTTTCCAAACCAAATCGATGTTGAAATTGATCTTATTAAGGAATATGGCGAAAGCGGGAATTTGACCTTGTGGATCGGAACCGGACCGAATTCTTTGCAAACGGATATCCCCTTATGGATGCTAAATCAAGGCGAAGAAGAAACCCTTTCATTATCGGGCATCATCAATGAACTCGCCGGACCAATGCACGTTATCATTCAAATAGAAGGCCAGGATGATGAGCGGGTTATCATCAATGAGGTTCGCATTCAAGAAACAAACCTTAATCTGGAGTAATCCTGTTTTAATGAAGAGTGGGCTCAAAACGTAGTGTAGCCCACCTTCACATTACCAGAACATTTGCCCATGTAAAGATTACCCAATCAGCAGTTCAATCAATTTAAAACCATCTTTCATCATTTTCCCACCATCAACCGGAAATAATTTCGTTCGCTCTATGTAAAGAATATTCCGGCTCAACAACAATAAACTGGATTATGAATATTGATCACCATCAAACATATAGATTGTTTGTTTTTGATCTTCCAGAAAATCGGTTATAATCGTCTATATTTGGTGTTTATTTATACTCCAAGTCAAAATCATGCAGCATACTATAACATTTTGTCGCCATTTGACCCGGTTACCTTCATAATCAAATGAAAGGATGAATCGTTACTGAAGGAGTGGCTATGACTTACTGTTCTCTACGTTGTAATTTTTCACGTTATTCAGTGTTTCTTATTCTTTTTTGTGCCGGATTTATCATGTCTCCAACCGGATTACAAGGCATAACAGTTCAACCCATGCCTTTAACAGAAATCGTATCCCACTCCGGTACGATCGTTCATGGCATGGTTACTCAGGTCGAGTCGGGTTTTGATGAAAAAACCGGACTCATTTGTACCTGGACAACGATAAAAGTAATTCATGATATCAAAGTAGGGGCATATGGCAATACGCCCCCGTCCCATAGCCATACCCCCCAAATCACATACAAACAACTAGGCGGTAAGGACAAAACAACCGGCAAAATGTTTGTATCGCAGCAAATAGTGATCAAACCGGGTACGGAAGTCGTGTTATGCCTCTATCCCACCAGCGCCCTCGGTTTTACATCCCCTGTCGGGTATGCGCAAGGAGTGTTCTATGTTCAAAAAGAGGAAAAGACTGGAGAAAAGATTTTAGATAATGGAATACCGAAATCCATTTTATTTCCCAAAAAATCAATCACTCTTTCAACGGAAGAAGATCAATTGAGTCAACTCCACAAAGAAAAACTTGTAAACGCAATAAAACAATGCCGCACCATGAAGCTAGAAGAATTTAAAAAAGGACTAAAAAAAATAATCGGTTCTCAATTAACTAATTTAACCCGCTTTCAAAAGAAAAAGTTGAAGCTTCATTCTTCGAAATCAAATACTCGGTAAGCCAAACAAATAAAGGATTTACTATCAGTCAATTTATGTAATACCTAGGGAGATCAATCGTGCTTAGTATTCAACTATTCAAACAGTTTACTTTATTTCGATCTGATAAATGGGTGTGGATATTCCCAATGTTGGCCCTTATATATCCACTATCAGTTTTTTGTGGAGGTCCAGTCCAGCTTTATTTTCCAGAATCACGTCCTGACACTTATTTGACTCTATACGGCCCGAATAATCAAACAACCGTTGTTGCTGAAAATGACGATATTATCCCCGGAACACAAATTTCCCGGATTGTTGAAGATTTAACGGCAGAAAGCACATATTACATAAAGGTGAGCGTGTTTGATAATCCCAACATAGACGATACCGGTTATTATCTGATATCCGTATCCGGACCGGCTGGGAGTACAATCACTTCCGCTTCAGAAGACATCGTTCCTTTAACTGTTAACGCCGATCCGGTAAGAGCACAATTGGAAACGGAAAACGACGAGGATTGGTTTATTTTTCAAACAGCAGAAGCGGTAACTTACACGATTGACACCACTTTTGATCCCGAACACAGTGCGGCCGGTATTCCGGTTACATGGAAAGAATTGCCGATAACTTACAACATAGACCGAGGTCCGCTGGGGGTCATGAATAACGAAGACGCATCCAACTTGATTCAAAATAGTATTGGAATTTGGAACAATGTTTCAATGTCAAAAGCCAAACTGGAAAAGGGTTCGGATTTAAGTTTCGATTTTGACGTGCAGACATTCGGTCCCAATCCGCGCTTTCTCCCTCAACTTTTTTATGATCAAACCCGCAACAAAGTCATGCTGTTTGGGGGATTGGATCCGGCATACAATCTTTTTTTCAGTGACTTATGGGAATGGGACGGTGACGCCTGGACGATTATCCCCCTTGAAAATCATCCACTGCAACGATACGCCTTTGGAGCGGCTTATGATACAGAAAACCAACATTGGATTATTTTTGGTGGATCGAGTAATCAAGGAGATTTGAACGACACCTGGATTTGGGACGGAGAAGCATGGACACAGAAACAACCGGAGAACTCTCCTTCCCCCAGAAGCACCATGGCCATGGTTTATGATGAGGCACGTGGACAAACAATTCTATTTGGCGGTGACAGCGAAGACGGTTTTCTTAATGACACCTGGCTTTGGGATGAAGAAAACTGGTCTGAAGTCACATCATCGACAAGCCCTTCACCTCGGGCTGGATTTGATCTCTTTTATGATCCGGTTCGGCAGACTGTTGTCTTATTTAGTGGTTACCATGATGATGGAAATCCCAACGATTTATGGGAATGGGACGGTGAACAATGGAGTGAAATTCCATTCTCGAATGGCCCGGTTGCCAGGGATTCATACGCCGTTGCTTATGATAGAGTTCAGCAGGTTGCATTATTGTTTGGTGGGTATGATGAAGAAGGAAACCGGTTAAACGATACCTGGGCCTGGGACGGCAGTTCCTGGACTCAGCTTTTCCCTGAGAACAAACCTTCACCCCGTCAATTGCATGCCATGGCATATGATGCGGAACATAACCAGATTGTTTTATTCGGTGGCGAATACGCCCAAGCCGATAGTTATAACGAAAAGATATTCGGAGAAACTTGGATTTGGAACGGTCAGAACTGGAATCAACTATCAAACAGTCAGGAAATATTTAAAATCCGGGAGCAACTATTCTCACAGGGTATAAATCCTGTCATCTTTGATAATAAAGGAGAATTGGTCGATCTGTTGTTCGGAGCCGGTTCGCGGGGGAACATCCTCGGTTTTGCCGGACCGCAAATCATTGAGAAAAGCGAAATTAAATCCGGATGGGCGGTCTTGAATGGATGGTATGTCAACAATGAAAATCAGGATAAACTGAATTCCATCACCCAGACGATGTCTCATGAATTCGGTCATTTTATCGGACTGGGCCACGCTCAATTTTACGGCCATTTAAGCCGGAATAATTATGCCCCCGATGACAGCCATTATCCTCTGATGTATTGGTTGAAATCCTTTGCCGCTGAAGAATTACCTCCCACGCTTCATTATGACGACGAAGTCGCGCTTAGCCGGTTGTATCCATTGGATGATAACATTTTAGGCCGCGATCTGGGAACTATCACAGGCCGGGCTATATTTGCCAGTGGCAAACCCGTTCTTGGCGGCATGGTTTCAGCTCGCCTGGTTAGCGATCGTTTCAACACGGTCGTAGGCACGCAAACCGATACATTTGAAACGATGACTGGTGAGTTCACTCTTCCAGGTCTTCCCCCTGGTGATTACGAAGTATGGATTGAACCTGTTGATCCAGACTCCACGGTCTCCATCCACCGCTCATTTTCGAAATCTCATCCTGTCCGTCCTGAATATTACAATACAGATAACGAATCGGGTGATCCGGCAAACGATAACCCCAGTTTTGTTAAGACCGTATCAGTCTCTGCCGGTCAGGAAACCCAAGTTGAATTGATATGTGAAGAGTTAAATAACGACAATGAACTAAAAACTCAACTCCTGGGTTTCGGCTCCCCAATGATTGGGGGATTCGGAGTTCCACAACGCCAGCATAATCAAATTCCTTTCTCTGTCATTGTTAACGATGACATTGAAGATCTTTCCATGTCGGTCTCGCCTTACGAACAACAAACGGCTGCGATGGAAATCTTTTTAGGAGATACGATAGTTTTTACGTCCAATGATTCACCCGGTGAACGGCAAAATGCCGATATAGTTTACGATAGTTCTCATGAAAAACTATGGTTTTTCGGTGGAGGGGAAGTAGTTGCCAAGAATGATCTCTGGTCATTTGATGGAGAACAATGGGAATTCTTTCCACGCTTGCTTGTGCCACCCACAAGAGCTGATCACGCAATGGCCTGTGATGAAGATCGAAATAAAGTTGTGGTTTTCGGAGGTATTCACACATCCGATCAACTCTTGAACGATACCTGGGAATGGGATGGAGAAAGTTGGACCAAGATTCGCACCAATGTCTCTCCCTCTAAGAGAGCCAGATTTGAAATGGCTTACGATTCCAACAGGAATAAAATCGTCCTGTTTGGCGGTTCGGATGAAAAAGACTTGCTCAATGAAACCTGGGAGTATGACGGGAATAATTGGACTCAAATTTTTACCGCGAATGAACCAAGCAAACGCTGGTTCTCAGCCATGGCCTATGATTCCAATCGTAAAACAATGGTTTTATTTGGTGGTGGTAGTGATGAAAGCCGTTTGAACGATACCTGGGAATACGATGGCGAGCAATGGACGGAGATAGAAACAGCCGATGCTCCCGAACCGCGAGCTGGACAAGCGATGGTATACGATTCTATTCGAAAAGTCATGGTGCTTTTCGGTGGACGCACCGAAGAAGGGCGGCAAAATGATACCTGGGAATATGACGGCGAAAATTGGACTGAAGTTACTCCCTCCGTCTCTCCTTCCAAGCGGTCTCCAACCCATCAAATGGTATATGACAAGCTGCATGAAAAAGTGATTTTATACGGCGGACTTTCAGAAGACGGAAGCAGTTTGGGAGATATGTGGGAGTTCGATGGAATCCAATGGACTCAAATCAATCAGCCTGATAGCATCGACCCTGGCGCTGAAGTTTCGGTAACTTTAACCCGCTCTGGTGAGAACGGTTTGTTTGCATTACAAAATGGCACATACTTCATAACAATAAATAATATAGGCAATATTCCAGGGAACTACACGATAATGGCATCCTCTTCTTCTGTAGACGAGGATACACCTGTACAAACATGGGAAATATATTAGTAAACAGAAGGGAAAAATGACTCAAAAAAATCAATACCCAAGAATAACAATTTCCGGAGCGCGTGGAATTTTAGGAGAAGACCTCACCGTAAAGAACGCGCTGCAGATGGCCTGGGCTTACGCCCGGTTAATCGGAGGCGGGCCGATTGTTTTAGGTAGAGACGCACGGCCAAGCGGCCGTCTTCTTCGCAGTGCCGTCGAAGCCGGTCTGATGGCCGGAGGCGCAGAGGTGGTTGACATCGGACTTGTCCCAACACCAACCGTGGGTATTATGATCCGGTCTTTGAAGGCCAAAGGAGGAATCGCCCTCACGGCCAGCCATAATCCTTCACAATGGAATGCATTGAAATTATTTGCATCTGATGGGACCTTTCCGGAAAATTCTTTCATCGAAGACTATATCCAATATCTCCAATCGGGAGAATTTACACATGTCAGTTGGCATGAAATTCCCGGTATGTCCTTTGATGCTTCCGCTTTGGAGATTCATTGCAGGTTGGTCAAACAAGCAATTGATACACGTCCTATACAAAACCAGACGTTTCGCGTCGTAGTGGATGGCTGCCGCTCTGTCGGCGGCGTATTTCTTCCACACCTGCTCTCACAATTAAACTGCACGGTGGTCACCTTGGACTGCCTGCCTGACGGTCAATTCACTCGGGGGATGGAACCTGTACCCCAAAATATATCCCGGCTTGGGCAAATGGTTCTTGAAGAAAAAGCGGATATCGGATTCGCCGTCGATCCCGATGCCGACCGTTTGGCGATTGTATCAAATGAAGGAAAGGCCATCGGTGAAGAATTCACATTGGCCCTTTCCACTTATGCCGCTTTAAAAATGAATCCTAGTGGGAATGTTGTAGCCAACCTTTCTTCGTCCCTGCTTAATGATTTCGCCGCGGGGAAATTCAACGGTCAAGTTTATAGAACCCCGATTGGTGAGGCCAATGTCGTGAAAGGAATACGAGATCATAATGCAGTGATTGGAGGCGAGGGCAATGGGGGGGTTATGTATCCACCTGTTCATATTGGACGTGACTCGCTCACCGCAGCAGCATTGGTATTGTATCTACTCGCCGAGACGGGAAAAACAGTAACTGAAATTGTCTCTGAGTTTCCCGATTATGTTATTTTAAAGGACAAAGTAGAAATGGATTTAGACCTGGCCCAGCAAAAGCTTGATAAGATTGCCGGAATGCAGCATGAAGGAGTAATCGATTCACGCGACGGCGTGAAAATTATTAATCAAAACTCCTGGCTTCATATTCGCGCTTCCAACACAGAACCTATTGTTCGGATCATTGCTGAAGCGGAAGGCAAACAACAGACAGAAAAACTGATCGCAGAGGGCAAAAACCTTCTATTGACTTGAACTGTTATTTAATCTGAAAGTTAAGGTATTCGGTGAAGAATATCTTTTAACGAAGGATAAATTTCATTGTACAGCTCGAATCGCTCACTATACACAGCATGATTATCTTTTTGCGGTTCATAGGTATAAGTTATTTTGGCTATATTTTGAGCTGCTTCCTTGATGGATGGATAAACTCCAGTGGCAGAACCGGCTAAAATTGCACATCCCAGACAGCCCGCTTCTGAAACAGACGGCACAGCAATAGGAATCCCCAGAATATCCGCTTTGATCTGGAGCCAGTAGGGAGATTTGGCACCACCACCCGTGGCTCTTAAAATACTCACTTCGCCGCCTGCTTTACGCAGCAATTCCACACACATTCGCATTTCGTAGGTTAGTCCTTCCAGCAAAGCACGTGTTACCTCGGCTTTGGTTGTATCCAAAGTCAATCCAATAATGGCTCCCTTGGTGCGAGTATCGAAATGAGGTGTTCCGGACGTAGTAAAATGAGGCAAAACAAGCAGCTTGGTTGGATGATCCACCGCTTCTTGTGTTAAAATATCATACACATCCTGCCCCGTCTCCTGGGCCCGGCGGCTTTCATCTTGTCCAAAATTATCTCGATACCATCTAAACAAACTGCCACCGGTGAAGTTATAGACTAATGCAATATAAAATCCTGGACAGGTATGATGATAACTGCAAATATTATTAGCCAGCATCACATCGTTCAATAACAATTCAGGATAAGCTGGAGCGATGCATTCCACCGTCCCAATGCCATAAGCCGCTTCATTTGCCTTGGTTACCCCAGCGCCCAAAGCCTGGCACGGCTGGTCATGTCCACCGGTAACCACCTGTACTCCATGAGGCAGGCCGATTTCATCTGCGATTCTACCCGGAACGGTGCCAACCAAAGTTCCTGAAGGTTTTGGTTCGGGCATAATGGAACGATCAATGCCGGTAAACTCGATGAATTCATCAGACCAATCCGCCTTAGCCACATCGAAAAGCATGGTTCGTGCGGCCAGAGAATAATCTGTGGTAGGCGGCATTCCGAGACGGTACATTACCAGGTCTTCAAATCCCAGAATCGCTTTGGTTTTTTGCAGGACGCCGGGTTTATTTTTCAAAATCCACTGCAATTTTTGCGCAGTGAAAAATGGGGCCAATGGTTGCCCTGTTACTTGAAAAATCTTCTCTCGTCCGAATTTATCATCCCACCGGTTATCGTAGGATTCTGTCCGGTTGTCAAAACTGACTATCGCATTATGAAGAATATTGCCCTCACTATCGACAGGTGAAACGGCTTCTCCCTGGCAGGAAACAGCCAACGCAGTTATCGGATCGTTTTTTGTCTCACTGGCCACTTTCGAAATACAGGATTTCACATCATTCCACACGCGGTTTCCATCCAGTTCAGCCCATCCTGGCTGTGGACTGTTTAATGGATACTCGCTGTAAGCGGATGAAATAATATTGCCTTCCTTATCAAAAGAGACGGCCTTACAACCTGTGGTACCTACATCTATTCCCAGTAAACTCATTATTCTCCCTCCAAAACTAACCAAAGATAAGAACGTAACGCCGGTATCTTGCCGGACGATTAATATCCAATTTCCACTATTTTAACCACGCCATTGAATTTGAGGTAGCAGTTTAATAATGGATATCGCTGAAACGATACAAGTAACCGCCAACACGAGCGCGGGAAGGATATTGCCATAAAGGAAGAATCCGGTGCTGAACAGGGCACTGTAAACAGCAATACATCCCAAAAAGATGCAAAGCATGGTTGCCGTCAAATTTTCCTTTCCTTCGGTTCTGGATGTATCCACCACTTTGGCCCATCCTTTCCCCATCGGGTTGATTTTATCATAAAAAGATTGCAGCACTTGTTGATCGGCTGGTTTAGTCAATAAAGTCACTGACACCCATGTGACCGTGGTTATAAAAACACCAATAGTCATCGGAATCCAAGACTCAATGGGTTCAAATTCCTCAAATCCAAAGTATTGAACATGGAAAAATTCAAAATATATCGCTACAAAAAAGGATATTATCATAGCGGAAATCTCACTCCAGGCGTTAATACGCCACCAAAACCAACGCAGCAGGAAAATCAAGCCGGTTCCCGCACCGATTTGAAGGAGAATCTGGAAGGCCTGCAAAGCGTTTTCCAGCCATAAAGACAACAAGGATGCCAAAACCATTAAAACGAAAGTCACGATACGGGCCGAGGTAACATAATGTTTGCTGCTGCCGTTCGGGTTAATAAATCGTTTATAGAAATCGTCGATTACATAAGAAGCGCCCCAATTCAAATGGGTGCTGATTGTTGACATGTACGCTGCCGCCAAAGAAGCGACAACCAATCCCAATAATCCACTGGGAAGAAAAACAAGCATAGCGGGATAGCCCATATCATGCCTAACCAGTTTTTCTTCCAAATCAGGAAAACGTTCTTTCAGATCACTTAATTCAGGATAAACCACCATTGAACAAAGAGCAACGATAATCCACGGCCAGGGCCGTAACGCATAGTGAGCAACATTAAACCAGAGCGTGGCAAGAAGCGAATTCTTTTCGTCTTTGGAAGACAACATTCGCTGGGCAATGTAGCCTCCACCACCCGGCTCCGCTCCCGGATACCACACACTCCACCATTGAACTGCGAAAGGAATGATAAAAAGGGGCATGGCTACTTGCCAATTGGAAAAATCGGGCAGAATGCTTAGTTTGCCCTCTAAATTGGGATGACTAAACAGACCGGACAAGCCTCCAACTTCTGGCAGCGAAAGCGACACGTAAGCCGCTCCGATTGATCCCACCATGGCCACAACAAAGAGCAACAGGTCTGTCAAAACCACCCCCCATAACCCAGCCGTACAGGAATAAATTACGGTAATCAGGCCGCAGGTCAAAACCGTCGTGTATTTATCCACGCCCAGCAAAATATTACCAAGTTTGATCGCCGCTAATGTAACGGAAGCCATGACGACGACATTGAAAAAGACACCAAGGTAGAGAGAACGGAATCCCCTGAGAAATGCCGCTTCTTTACCGGAGTATCGTAGTTCATAAAAACCGATGTCGGTTAAGGCTCCGGAACGTCTCCACAATTTCGCATATAAAAAAACGGTAAACATCCCTGTAACGAGAAAAGCCCACCATACCCAGTTTCCACTGACTCCACTGGTTCTGACGATATCGGTCACCAGATTTGGAGTATCAGTGGAGAATGTCGTCGCCACCATGGATGTCCCCACAATCCACCAGGGTAGGGAACGTCCTGAAGCAAAATATTCATCGATGCTCTTTCCCGCCCTTCGCGCATAAATCAATCCTACCACCAACACTACAGTGAAATATAAAAAGATAATTGTCCAATCAATTTTATCGAGTTGCATGTTGTTCCTTTCCCATTGATTGAAAAAAGTTGTATTGAGGAATTATTTGAAAAGAAAAGGAAAATGTCAACGAGGAAGGATGGACTATATTTCAATCAAAAGCCGGGAGGATTAAATTTACTCCTATTCTTGGGGCCACAATCTGATCTTCGTGACGAAATTAAATGGATTCAATTTAGCTTCCCACTCTCACAATATCGCCGATACTGGATAAACCATTGGATGGATCGTAGATTTCATTCGGGGTATGCTCTACATCAGGTCCCATACTCCAAATGTAATAAACTGTTCCACTGTGATAACTATTGGTTTCCCATGTAATCCGGCCTTGTTGAGCTATGGTATATAAACTTGGCTCCATACTTAAACGTTCCGGTGGTACCACGGGAAAATAATCGGCATGATAGGAACCGTGACTCCACTGCAGAGTTCCAATGTTTGGATTCTTTTCATTCTGAAAAGGATCGACCGGAATGGATGATGCATATCCAACCGGAGTGGTCATGTATTTATTTTGCCATACAGGATGCCCTGGCACGTGCGGTGGAAAAGAATTATGATCCACCCGATACATCGCGTAGATATCCAGCCAGGATTTCATTTCGGAATTACACTTGGCTACTTTCGCACGAACCTGGGCATTCAGAAAATTCGGAACAGCAATAGCAGCCAATATCCCGATAATCGCTACGACAATTAATAACTCGATCAAGGTAAAACCTTTCGCTTTTCTTAACATTTAAAACCTCCTAAAGTTTTATTTTTTTCTTTGCTTTCTGGTGGATTTTCTCACCAGATTCAAAGTCATTTTTATTATATGCAAACAAT
>CAZXSQ010000087.1:0-17166 GCA_964643335.1 uncultured bacterium | reverse complement strand
AACAGCAAACCGAGGCGTGGGGGATACAGGAATTCGAAGGACTTCCGGACGAGTATCAAATTTATTCCTTGAAGTGGTTTCGGGCACCGGCCAAACTCTGTCAATACAGGAAACCAAAGACCGGTCCACGCAAGCCGCGGCGTCCTGGGCTTTAATGAGTCGCGAGTTATTTTTTGCCCATCTCCAGTAAATCATCCAACTCCACATAATTTAACTTTTCGAGATTGATTTTTCTCTCGTTTTTATCGTTCTCTCCGGTCATGGTAATGGAAGGAACCTGTTGTACCGGTGAGAACGAGACGGAATCCTTATAATAGGTGTCCAACCAGAATTTCGAAGTCAAGAAATCAGAGAATTTATGAAAACGCCGGGTCACCCCCAAACGAAATTCATAATCAGAACGGATGGAGAGTTCACCCATTTTATTTTTGTAACTATAGACATCCCCCCGTTTTGGGAGAATGGCATAATCTATTTCGTATGGCCGCTGCCGGAAAACCTTGCCTGCACGTAAAGGACGTAAGAATGAATTGTAAACATTTGATGCATGTTCAGCCGTATCTCTGACAAAAATGTCAATTCGGGCTCCGATCCCCAACGGAAGGTTACCGTTCAATGGTGAACTAATCTTTTTGATTTCTTGTTCGGAATAAGGCCGGTTTAAAGTCGGTTCTGAAATTTTAGCCTGCATGTTGTTCTGTTGGGATATCTTGGATGAGGAGGCACACCCCATCAGAATGCATAGCGTAAAAGAAAGAAAAGAAACCATGGAATAACATTTGTTCATTAAGGGTTTCATCATACGCTCCATTTTCAAAATTGATTCATTAAGTCAATGAAACATGCGCTTATCAATACCAGTTTATCAATTCAAATGATTAATGCTGATATTATTCAAAAGATATCATAAAACTTATAATTTTATCACATAAAAATTAATAGGATAAACATTTTGAATTGATAGATATATTTAATTATTACCAAAAAGAGCCGGGCAAAACAAAAAAATGTTTTTCTTTTTTTTCTTTCTTATCCTTTATAAATATAACACTCAAAAGTATTCAAATACCGGATGAGCCATAAATGTTTCTTAAAATAAATTTTTCTTAATAACATAAATATTATAGAATAGTTATATCATGTGCGATATTAACATATCATACTAATATGTAAAGTTAAAAACGAAAATATTTTTTTTCATAGTTAGTATTTTACAAAAAAGTTACTTAAAAAATATAAAAAAATGCAATGAAAATACGTAGACAAATGCTCACGCTGTGGTGGTTCTGTGATTGAAAAAGAACTGACCGAAATTTTATATGGTGGAACTGATACAGCACTGTTGCGATTATATGCCGGGGTATGCCGGAAGTGTGGTGAGCGGTTTTATACTCCGGATATTGTGAGGCAGTTTGAAAAAATCAAGACCAAATTGGAACGACAGGATACGGCGGAATTTAAACCTTTTGGCAAATCGTTTCAGGTGGTTTTGTAGCCTCATGGGCCGAAGCGGTAAATCTGTCCCCAGCTTACCAGGCCGTTGCTGGAATCATAGACAATGAAGCCTCTGGGGTCTCCTCCATCGATATGCTGTACATGGCTGGGACCGATTGAAACCAATGTCCATTCGAAATTCCCCGGCAGATCAATCCCCTGATATTCCCCAGGAACAATAAACCACTGAACCGGACTCGTCCTTGGGTCAAAATAACCGTAGCGGGGTTTCCTGATTCCATCTTGATCCTCCAAATATTGATTCCGAAATGGATCGGCGATGCTGTCCGGTGAGGAAATGTATGGTACAGGGGTTGATAAGGCGTTGAAATATTTTGGGTGGGTGTGTCCGCCCCATTGCGGATAGGGAAGATAGCCGTTTTGATCAAGGTGATACGATTCCAGCGCGGTGGCCAAACTTCTGAAATCACCCTCGATTTTCGCAATTTTAGCCCGAGTCTGTGCGTTCAAAAAATTCGGCACGGCGATCGCGGCAAGAATTCCGATGATGGCAACAACGATTAGCAGTTCAATAAGAGTAAACCCCTGAAAACACTTGTTTCTTTTATTCATTCTCATTCTCCAATACAAAAGATTTAAATCTATTCTATATAATCGCACAATGAATCCAATTTTGGAATAGTGTTTTGTAAAATTTTCTCTCAACCCACAGAAAACTAATACGAAAGTCAGTGGAATCTGCCGCTGTCGATGCCCGGAATCTTAAAAAATCGAGGTCATTATTTTAAACCTTCCGTATTCATGGTATAATTTTTCATCAAAACATTAGGATTCTGACGATGCATGAGGCTTCAAAGGATGAAATTTAATTCTATTTTTTTGGAATCCGCTAAATTATTGTGAAATTCTACAACTCCTTCACCCGAATATCACGGAACTTGACTACCGCACGCTCATCATGGTTTTGCAGGCCGATGTATCCCTCACGGCTTCGATTCCCTAGAAAATCGACGACTTTTTCGCCATTGAGGTGAACAGTAATTCGGTATCCTTCCGCACGGATAACCAGATGGTTCCATTCCCCTGCAGGTTTGGCCATGTTCTTTGTTGGGCCCACTACGTCGTAAATTCCGGCGTTGTATTTTGAAACTTTACGCCCATGACAATCGGTAATTTGTTTTTCATAACCGGTAAAGGCCGGATTTTTTTCTGCGGCTGCGCGTATAAACACTCCACTATTTCCTCTCTCGCTGATTGTGTAGTCCAGCTCAAGCACAAAATCGTCATACATCTTTTTCGTGCGAAGCCAGGAACCGGTTATTTCCGGGTTTGTCGTCCAGTTTTGTCCGTTGCGGCCAACCAGCACCCCGTTTTCGATTGACCACTCTCCACCTTCTATCTTCACCCAATGATCGAGATCACTGCCGCCGAAAAGCACAGTCCATTCCTGCTCTGAACGCTCAACCGTGGAAACACAGGCACCCAAAACCGAAATCATTAAACATAAAGCCAACCACTTGACGAAAGAAAAAATTGTCCACATGAGCAAAACTCCTTATATCACTTATTCAAGATGGTATTGGAAGATGAACATTATGACCGGATTATTTACTTGCTTTAAGGGGCACATATTGTTAATATGGAGACAAATCATAGTATCTGAGGTTTTCCAATGTCCCAAAACATTGAGCTGAATGTAAACGGTGTAAAACATTTAGTTTCTACAGAACCAGAAAGATCGTTATTGAACGTTCTGCATGACGAACTTGATCTGACTGGGAGCAGCTACGGCTGTGGTGAAGGCCAATGTAGCGCCTGCACAGTTTTGGTGTCGGAGAGCTTACCGAAGGTGAAGAACTCATGCAAACCATTGACGATGAGGTCTACACTATTCCGGCTGTTCAGTGGAATATAGCCGGTACATCTGTGCCTAAAATCGATGCTCAACAATTTGTAACGGGACAACATAAATACGCATCCGGTATCAAACTGGAAGGCATGGTGTATGGAAAAATTCTGAGACCGCCCGCTTTTGGTGCGACTCTCGTATCGGTGAATACCAGCGCGGCGGAATCAATCCCGGGCGTGGTTGCCGTTCATGATGGTGACTTTATCGGTGTGACCGCTCCCAGTGAATCAATCGACGAACGCGCCCTAAAGGCCATCAAAGCGGAATGGAAAACCATACCGCAACCGTCACATTCTGAACTGTTCGATTATTTAAAGAACAACACAGTTGAAGCCCGAGGCTGGAGAGGTTCCTCTCCTTATGTGGTCGGTTCGATAAAGGAAGGGCTTGATTCGGCAGATAAAACATTAGAAGCCACTTATACCATCAACTACATTGCTCACGCGCCAATGGAACCACGTGCCGCCGTGGCTAAATGGGATGATGGTATCCTCACTGTATGGACCGGAACTCAACGTCCCTTCGGTGTACAGGAAGAACTCTCACGTGCATTTGACATTCCAGTGGAAAAGGTTCGAGTGATCATGCCGGATGCCGGTTCCGGTTATGGAGGTAAACATACGGGAGAAACTGCAGTTGAAGCAGCACGGCTGGCAAAAGCAACCAGCAAACCGGTCAAACTAGTCTGGACACGCGAAGAAGAATTTACGTGGGCTTATTTCCGCCCAGCCGGTGTTATTGAAGTCCGTGGCGGTGTCAGTCCCGATGAAAAATGACCGCATGGGAATTCCACAACTACAATTCCGGCTCAGCGGCCATTCAAACAAAATACAATATTCCCAATCAACTTATCGAATTTCATGCAGCGAGGTCACCTCTTCGCCAAGGTTCCTACCGTTGCCTGGCAGCCACGGCCAATCATTTCGCACGGGAATCATTTATCGATGAACTGGCTCATGCAGCCAAAATGGACCCCCTCCGCTTAAAAAATACCGAAGACAACCGCCTGAAAGATGTGTATAAAGCCGCTGCGGAAAAATTTGGTTGGGATCAGGTGAAATCCACACCGGAACGGGGCTTCGGCCTCGCCGGTGGATTTGAAAAAGGAAGTTATGTGGCAACCTGTGCTGAAGTGTACATCGATAGGAGCAATGATGACGTGAAAGCCGTTCGAGTCGTGCAGGCTTTTGATTGCGGCGCTGTAGTCAATCCCAACCATTTACGCAATCAAGTTGAAGGCATGATCATGATGGGGCTAGGCGGCGCATTGTTTGAATCCATTCAATTTGAAAATGGCAAAATACTCAATCCTCGATTTTCGCGTTACAGAGTTCCTCGGTTTAGCGACATGCCGGTGATTGAGACCATTCTGCTTGACCGGAAAGATATAACCTCCGCAGGAGGCGGCGAAACTCCTATTGTGGGGATAGCCCCTGCAGTTGGCAACGCCATTTTCAACTCGACTGGCATTCGCCTTCGCACAATGCCGATGGTTCCAAATGGATTAAACCTCTAATCTTTTCATAGTAAAATTCTTCCGTGCCAAGTTTTGCGCCTATTATGCATGACTAAAATGATGCTATCCTATTTGCGTAAATCCAAATTGATATAGATTTAAATTATTCTTAAATTTCAACAGAAACATATAAAAGCCTAATCTGTTTTGACCTCAGGATGCATCAATGAAATCGAAATCTCATTTTCGCGAATATGCCATTGTAGTTTTTCTTCTAGGTTTGGCGATCATACTGTTCTGGTGGAGAGCCTGGATTCCTTCACCACTGGATCGCATGCACTTCACTGATGATATTTATGTGAAAGATTACCCCACACGCCTCGGATTGTTTCGTATATTGCTATCCGGGCACCTGCCATTGTGGGACCCTTATCAGTTCGGAGGCTGGCCCGGCATCGCCAATTGCGAAGCGGGATTTTTTTATCCATTGAACTGGATTTTGATTCCTTTTGTCTATTCACCCAAAATGGCCTTTGCCGTAACGGAATGGCTTGTACTTTTACACTTTTTTATTGCTGGATTGGGAGCTTACCGGCTGGCACGTTACACAGGTCTTTCTATCTACGGCTCAGGGTTGGCGGCAATCGCTTTTGCGTTTTGTGGTTTTCACTGCGCACATAAAAAGCACACAAACATGCTTTTTACTTTGGTTTGGTTTCCCTGGGTATTGCTGCAGGCCGAACGGTGGATACAAGAATATAAATCCCGATATCTTATCCGGACAATTCTAATTCTTGCTTTGGCTCTTTTTGCTGGTCATCCCCAATCCTCTCTTTACATAACTATCATTCTCTTTGCCCGATTACTGTATGCCGGACTTTCTTCGATTCAGGGACAATCCATTGACAGAAATTTTGTTTTAAAACGATGTATTCCTATTGTATTCATCATCGTTTTGGCTTCTTCCCTGACCGCTGTTCAATGGATTCCTTCCTGGGAGTTGATTCAGGAAGGCGAACGCGCCGCTGCCGATCAATTCCGCCGGAGTACTGAATTTTCGCTTCCCACCTATGAATTGATCGATATATTCATGCCGGAAGCTCTGCGAACATGGTCTCAAGTCGAAGTCTATTATTGGGGTATCATTCCACTTGTTCTGGCATTGTTGACTGTGGTTCAAGGTTCGTTGGATTCGTTGCAACGCTTTCTGGTCGGCACAGCGATTATATCTGTGCTGCTGTCCATGGGTGAGCACATTTTTGTTTACGATCTTTCGTATATACTTGTCCCAGGGGTGGCTTGGGTCAGAGCACCGAGCCGCTGGATTTATTTTGCCAGCCTGCCCATCGCTATCACTGCTGGGAAAGGCATCGACACTCTTCTCGCCGATCCCGCCTTTCTTCGAGACCGTGAAAGCAGTATGGTTTTCCGGCGAATCATCTTGATGACCACAGCCGTTCTGGGGCTGTTTTTGTACTTTATTTTCCTGGTGGCCAGAACGGATGAGCGTTTTGATCTGTTGCGGGCTATGATTCTTTTGGTAATGTTCGCTGGAACTTTCCTCACGTTCATTATCCTCACCCAGCAAAAGAAAATTTCTCCTGCCGTTACCGCCTTTCTTGCTATTCTGCTAACCTGGCTTGACCTGGGGACTCATTACCGCACCCTCGATATGGCTCCCGGTTCGGGAGGTTATGAAATGAACCAAGTGGTTCAACAGGTTCACCAATTGCCCGAAGGCACACGTACTAAGGTTTACTTGAATTCGGGAGGGAATCGGACACGTTTCCATGGCTCAGCCCAGAATTTTCGTGAACTGGACGGCCAATCTCCTTTAACCCCCCGTGTTCACTTACAACTCCGCAAAGACTCGGCTGTAGATAATCCAGCGAAACTCAACTTTTCCTTAATGAATTTATGCAGTGTGGGCACGATCATCACCGAGGCAACCGGCTTTCCCCTTGAACTAAACCGGGAAGGTGAAGATCTGGTACTGCTTGATCCCTCTCCGGTCAGAACCCGTCTATTACCCGAAATAGCTAATGTTAACGTGAGCGAACAGCGGAAACTGCTTACTCTTCAATCATTTCCTTTTGACCGAGTAGCGATTAACAGTCTTGCAGAACAAGAATTCGATGAAGCAGAAAGTACAGCCTTGCCGACTAGGGCTGTTTTCTCCAAGCCGTTTCTTCTCGCCAGTACATCCAATGAAGCCGTAGAACCAGCGGCTCACTTGATCGTTAATGGTAAAGACCATTTCGCCGATCTGACAGATGTAGCCGCCGGATACTACATCGCCTTTGCTGATCCCGATACCGGGAAAATCAAAGAAGCCAAGGCATTCAACCTGATGGAAGGTTTTCAGAAATCTTCGGAACCTCAAAAAGAAGGGGGGCCCCTTGAAGAAGAGCAGTATCCTATTCACCAACAAATGCTGAATTTTATCGCCGCTGTACCAGCAGGGGATGTAGTTTTTGTGGCGATCAAAGACAACGCAACCAATGTCCTGCTGCCTAAGGGACTGGCTGCACTTCGGTCTATTGGCTCAGCCTTGGACGTTCGGGATAATGATTTTTACCGCTATGCGCACGCTGTCGTCGGGAAAAAAGGGGCACCGCTGGGAACAGCATTGGAAATTGTTTCCCCCACTGAAGCCCTTGTCTTACAGACTAATAGAAATATTTATGTTCAAGGAACCGCCATGGGACCTCCAAAACCGTACCTAGAGGCAACCACCAAAGACTCTAATGATTGGTTTCAACTTTTTTCCAAATTATCTCCCAGTTCACTTCCACAATACCGGTTTAAACGCGAACATCAAAAAGCGGCCGGCTTTCCGCTGCCTTATCCTATTACCGTTTATTCGGTTCCGAAAAAAACCATTTATACTCCTATCGTTGACCAGGCTAGAATTTTTATCGGTGGTAAAGATATTTCTCAAAACAACCCCGGATACAACATGGCCATCCTCAATCCAGAAACCGGAGAAGTGGAAGCCAACGGCAGTTTCAATATCAGTTCGGACTACGACCCGTCTCGAAACGCAGTCAAAAAAATTCCTACTGAAAATATCCGGATGCAAAATTTTATTCGCTCTGCTTCAGAGGGTCATGTGGTTGTCGGGGCCATCCGCGATGAAGCCACCAGCCTGCTGCAACCTGAAACAGTGGATGCCCTTCGTTTGGTCGGTTCTGAAATTACCATTTCAGCAACGGCGGAAATGAGATACCGGCTCTCTCACGCCTTTGTTGGCATTAAAGGAGCAAGCCGCTGCGTCGAAGCATTCGAAATTGAAAAAAACGCTATTGTCTATACCCGTTATCCTGGTGGCCCAACATTAACGGATGTAGACCGAACAACTCAGGAAAGCCAATATCCTCCCCCGGAACCGATGGAAGAATTGATGCAAGAAGCGAAAGATACATCCTGGACTACTGATTTCCCCAAAGGTGAGGTCTGGGTAGTTGAAGAAAAAGGCCCTAACGAATTACATATCTCAGGAACCAGTGAAACGGGTGGGATGCTTTTCTTGAGTGAAATCATGTATCCAGGTTGGACAGCCTGGGTCGACGGTGTTCCGGCTCCCATCCATAGGACCAATTATTATTTCCGTGGCATTCGCATTCCAGCGGGAGCACATGAGATAAAGATGGTCTACTCCCCGTCATCATTTTACATGGGCATGTGGATATCCATCGCCGCCGTGTTTATTATTTTTATTTGGGGAGTATTGATCAAAAAAGAACTTCGCGGGTAAAGCAGGCGTCTCCGCCTGCGTTTTTCATCCATCCCACAACCTCGCGGCAAAGTTCAACCCGCTTTCGGCAATTTGCGTTGTTTCTGGTAATATTCAGGAAGATCGGTGGAAGTAGGCAACGTTTCCACCTCCTGGTCCGGCCAGGTCATGCCGTAACGGAATTCGTCCTTTTTCTCCAATGGCACAAGCAAACGTTCTTTCGTATAGATAAAATCTTCGCGGTCTGTGCTAGCCGCCTCCCAATTTGGCCCGAGAACAATCGCATCTTCCGGACAGGCTTCTTCACAAAAGCCGCAAAAGATACACCGCAGCATATCGATTTGATAATAAGCCGCATGACGTTCTCCATGAGAAACCTGGTTATCGGGTGTATTTTCAGCCGCTTCCAGATAAATGGCGTTCGATGGACAAACCACGGCGCAGAGTCCGCAACCCACACAGCGTTCTTTCCCATCCGAATAACGCTGCAAATGGTGAATCCCTCTGAAACGGGGGGCTTGATGCCGCTTTTTATTCGGATAATTGAACGTAACCGGTTTCCGGAACAGATGCCGCCAGGTCATCAACATCCCTTTTAAAATGGCTGTAACAATCTGGAAACTATTCCTTAATCCCAAAGACTTGGTCTGCTCTTTGGTTGCAAAAACCTTCACACTTTTCTGTTTAGGCTGAGCCGGCAGTGGTTTCAATAAAAAGTCATCCATGAGCAATCATTTCCTCGCTGATTATTTGAATCTTTATTTTACTAAACAGTCCAAACAAAGGCAATGTTATAAATAGTGACTTTAAAATAAGTCTCAAACATACTTTTTCTCCAGTTGATTCAATTTCTTTTCATCCCAAATCTCTAAAGTATAATACACGCTTACATCCTGGTTATCACTAAACTCTTTGAAAGTTTTTTCCAGTTTCGACCGGTCTTCTCCAATCCCTTCCGGTACTGCAATAATAATAAATTTGGCCGCGTGGTGACGGCCTAAAGTTTTCCGGCATTTCACTCCCACTTTTACAATATTTTCAACAACCTGCTCAAAACAGGGATACTCTAAGGTAATCCAATACACTTGATCCCCTTTTAGTTCCATATACGAATGCGTCTGGATAACATCGTCTTCATTGACAAAACATCGAAAGATGCCCTCTTCTGCTTCAAATGAACCGAAACGGTAATCCAAGGTCATCGGCGAATCAAACGTTTTTAAGCCCATTGCATCCAAGACATCTTCAAGCCGATCCATATAACTTTTTTCAACCACAAATTCCCTCCTTTATCACTCGCTTTTCAGCCTGAACCGCATACCGGATTCGCGTTCGGACACCGATTTAAACTCGAGCAGTCCCAAAGCGGACGACACACGTGAAACCGGCCAGTTTAACTCCCGGCAAATAACATCGATATGCTTCGGTTCCAATGAAAGTGCATTATAAACCATTTTTTCATCTTCGCTGAGTTCAAGGTTTTTTGGCAGGGACTGTTTCTTCGGCTGGTGGGTTGTATCTGATTGCGCCACTGGTTGAACATCTTTTTCACTTTCGAATGAAATGTCAGGTTGAATTTGATCTGCTTCACCCTCTCCTTTTTCTTTGGATTTCTCATATAGAGAAATATCCACTTTGGGTATTTTGCCTTCAAGTTCGTTGCGGTAGAATGCGATTTTGTCACTAAGTTCGGATAAAATATCATTTGGTGATGTAATCAACGTAGCCGAAGAATCTCTTATAAGTTTATTGGTTCCTTGACTCGTTTCTATATCCACCGAGCCGGGTAAAGCGAAAACCTCCTTGCCCTGCTCCAAAGCGTATTTTGCTGTGATCAGCGCTCCACTTCTCTCACGCGCTTCGACAATCAGGACGCCCAACGATAAACCGCTGATGATCCGGTTGCGCGGCGGGAAATTCCGTCCCTGCGGTGCGACATCATAGAAAAGTTCACTGATCAAAGCCCCACGTTTGACAATCTGATCGGCCAAAACTTTATTTTCGCGGGGATAGATAATACTCAATCCGTTTCCCATCACTGCAAACGTACGCCCGATCTTTGAACCCAACGCGCCTTTATGAGCCGATGAATCCACACCAAAAGCCAGACCACTAATAATGGTCAGTCCCGCATCAGCCAGTGCGCGCGCTATGCTGTTAGCCTGGCGGCGTCCGGCATCGGATGCCTGACGCGGGCCGACGATGGCCAGTGACAAAATATCCTCCGGCATCACTTCTCCCTTCACATAAAGAATGGCGGGAGGGGCGGGGATATGCTTTAGTGAAAACGGATATTCGGGATCACTGTACAAAACAATCGAAACCCCTTCTTTTTCAGCCCAACGAAGTTCTTTTTCAATTTGGCGGTCAAATTTACCATCGGCTGCTTCTTTGACAGCCCGCGCGATTTCATCCGTAAAGCCACTGACTGCCGCGATCTCATGCATTGATGCCTTCAAGGCTTGCGCAACCGAACCGAAACGGCTTTCCAACTTACGCGCCCGTTCACTGCCCATATGTTTGGCCCGCAGTATCGCCAGCCAGGGATAAAGTTTTTCACGATCGATTTTCATGCTGAACCTCCAAAAAGAAACAACCCTATACTACGAAACGCGTCGTAAAAGAACAAGCGGTATAAAAGCCTTTTGGAAAAATTCTTATCAAATTTAAAGTCATAAAGCTATTCGCCGCTCGAATTACCAGCTTTTTTGATCCTGCCGCCGAGACAGTAGCGTTACAGAATTTGAACATTTATTCCTCTTCAATCTTGCCATGATTGTTATTGTAGTTGATAATCAATAAAAATTGATCAACTAAAATCAATCAAGAAAGGTTATATTATGGTTTCTCCGGAAATATTGAAAAACCTGGAATGTCTAAGCAATCTCAACGAAGAACAAATCGGAAAAATAGCCGAGATATCTGTAGAAAAAGAATACAAAAAAGACACTTTTGTTCAGTATGAAAATGAAAAAGCGGATGCTTTGAACATGGTTGTTCATGGAAGGGTGGCCATAGAAATCAGCCTGCCTAAAAAACGTAAAGTGGTTATCTATGTGGTAAACCGAGGTGATTTATTCGGCTGGTCTGCTTTGGTGCCTCCCCATATCATTACCGCCAGTTCTCTATGCATGGAAAACGTTACATTAGTGGAAGTTCCCCGCGCTCCTCTGCTCAAGCTACTAGACGAAGATCTTGCCCTCAAAGCCACAATGATGGAAACCATATCTAGAGTAGTCGCGTTCCGGCTAAAAGATACCCGCTTGCAGTTGAGTTATTTACTTGGATGGGATTAGCAGGCAAGTTGGCATACAAGTTAAATAACTACCGGTTTATCGATCCCCCGCTCCGCATAAAAATATCGCCGATGCTGGTTAAACCGTTGGACGCTTCGAATGGGATACCTCTCTGACCTGATCCCATAACGCCTGCGAATCCATCCGGTCCGACTCCCACCAGTGCATATTCGCCCACTTCCAAGGGGCGTATATTATACTGTTCCGCCAGGGGCATATTGAGTACTTGGATTCCCTGGTTTCTTCCGGGTATTCTTGGGTCTACATCAGCATAAGTGTAGGTATCGGTTGGGCTTCCAAAGTTGCGTGAATTTTCATCCAGCAATTCACCCAAAAACGGATCGATGGGCACAGAGGCGAGATATGCGACTGGGCTGGTTAACACACCGAGATAATGGGTTTTCTTACGCACGCCTTCGGGGAAATTACCCACATTGTTGAAAATATTTTCCAAAATATCCCGGCCCTCCTGCGTATCATCATCCCAACCGTCGATAGGAAGATGTCCAGTATCTAACCGCAGCTGCTCGATCCCCGTCAAGATACCCCGCATATCGGCCTGGCAACGCGCGAGTTTGGCGCGAATCTGCGCGTTCAAAAAATTCGGAACAGCAATCGCCGCCAGGATACCGATAATCGCCACCACAATCAGTAATTCAATCAATGTAAAGGCTTCACGTTTACACCACATGTATCTCTCCCTCAAAAAAATCATCGACCTATTCTTTCTTCTTGGCATAAAAGCAGTACAGAAATTTAACTCGTTTTTTGAACCATCACGTTTTATTTAACCGTATTGTATTGGCGGAAAAGTTGGTCCTTCCGATCTGAAAGGGCAATCCATGCACCCGTATCTACAAAGATCATGTTTACGGCCTCGATTCATAGATAATAGCATCATGATTGACAGAAGCATCTGATCGATTGGATTCCCAGAATCCGGCCAGTTCATCTAGAATAGAATATCCTTCTGCTAGTCTTTTTTGCTCAATGATTTCAACCTCGATGATAATTCTATCTTCCTCTATTTTTCTGAAGGCTTCGTTGAATGGAATTAAGAATCCATTTTCCACTTTTATCGCTTCAACTCTCATTGCAAAACTCCATCATTCTGCTTTTGCAGCAATTTTAAATGAAATATTGATGTTAAAAGAAAGCCGAGACCAGCTGAATCTTTCGACATGGTATTCTAAGATTTAGAAGGAATAATCTAAACTTCCACAAAAGATAAAAAGAAAGGAAATTCACCATGAAATACATTGGAATCGGCCTCCACAAGAAAATTATCGTAGTTTACGTGATGAATGACAAGAGAGAAAGTTCTCAAGCGCAAGAAATTCCCAAAAAAATCAAGATATTGTGCCAGCTTTAGCCAAGTGGAGAGCCACCAACAACGAACTCTGCAAGCAGGCAGGGATCAAACCCAAATTCTGATTATCAACATATGTATTTTTAAGGCATTGGAAAATCAACCTTTGGCCTTCCGGGTACGTACCTTCGTATAAATCCGATACTGTATAAACCATTGGTTATATCGTATGGATGCCAATCCGTTGTGCTTTGTCCTTGATAGCTGGTTGTCGGTCCCATCCCAAAAATGATGCCGATGGAGTTCCTTCTCAAGCCGAAATCGGGATTGACATTCGGATCGAAATAAACTTGCGTCAAATGGCTGTGATAACGGAGATCATAGGGATCCCAATGATACTGGCTTTTGGTATAACCCAGACGGTTGTTGTCTGAGAAAAGTTGTTTGGCAATGGCGATGTCTTGAAACGGATCATACAAAAAACCATTCAGGTAAGCCACAGGAGTGGTTAGCCAACAATTCTGATTCGTGGCATGAGAATGAGGAGGGCTATCATTCTCATCGAACATATATTCAAGGATAGCGGTTTCCATGGTTTTCAAATCCGCCATTGCCCTGGCTACTTTAGCACGTACCTGTGCATTCAAAAAATTCGGAACGGCAATCGCAGCCAAGATACCAATTATCGCCACCACAATCAGCAATTCAATTAACGTAAATGCGTCACGTTTACAGCACATATAACGCTCCCCATCAAAAGTAGTTTCCATTTGAAGGTAGGGGCGGTTCGCGAACCGCCCCCTCACCTCTACCTTCAGAATAATGAAGAAATTTCTCCTTTTCCAGGGCATTGCTATTGATTGTCATCCTTGATTACTTTGGTTAAAAAATCAATGATGATCAGATTGAGTTGTTTGAGATGCTGTGGTAAAAGGGATTTTAACCTTTCGATCTTTCAGCCATCGAAGGACAGAGACGTCTATTTCAATTCAGTCCAAAGATGACTTACCAAAGATGAAGTGATATCGATTCCTGTAATTTCGTATAGATCCAGATTTATGGGATTGCCCTCGATTAAAATATGATAGAGATAACCATTATTCAAATAGAAATAACTCGGATCTCGAATGAGTGGGGCATTGTGTATTTTGAATTCCTGAACCTCTCCATTTCTGGCTCGAAACAAACGGAGAGGAGTTGTTTTGACAGTCGTGAAAAAATAATCGTTTGGCAAAGCATGAATCTGTAATGGGAAAGAAAGATCATCATTGGTAAAAGAACGTGGAATCTCAATTGGTTTGGCGTTAACACCATCTTCGATTAATTCCTTCTTGCCAACAATGCTGTAAAAATTTTCAGAGACCAAAATCCAAGTTGTCTTTAGTTCAATTAATTCGGTATAGGTTTTGTTGAACAGTGTAACAGGAATCGTTGCCGTGGCGTCCCCAATTTGAAGGGTTGATTTGTGTTTTTCTTCTAAAGCAGAGAAATTGGATTCATAACCAATATAATCTCCATCCAATGTGTATTGATAAGAGTGATCGTTGTTATCAGGGAGGTGGATCGTATCTTCGAATTGGACAATTCGATACTGAAGCCACTCTTTTTCGGGGACGATAATAATTTTTTCATAATTACGGCCTAGAGTTGTATAATCATGACCGAGTAGTAATTTTCCATTGAATTGGTAGGGATCATTATTGTTGAGCTCACCTTCATAACTATGGTAATATGCTCTCGCTCCAGTAATTCCCCGATGAGCATTGAAATACGAATGCACCATAAAGATACCATATTTCGTGAAATGAATATCTTTCATCACTTGTTGATCATTATAGTTGACATAGATCTTTTCTCTCAGCAAATGCAGTTCTATTTCATTTGCCGATGTAGAATGGCTGCCTATGAATAAGCATAAAAATAGCCCGCATAAGAAAACTTGGAAAGAATCTGTTGAAAATAATTTGTGAAGTGAAGATTGAATCATAGTACTATTTTTTGAAATATAATTGAAATCTTCTCGACTTATTATTGCATAAAAAGAGCTTTATTGTCAACTAATTTTTTACCAAAAAACCTGAACTAGCCGCTTTTCTTGCTTGCACTTTTATTACTGGCATAGTAGTGTAGCCAGAGTCTCACTTTTTGACCAATCACGTTGTATGGAAAAGTCTTCCAGATGGGCCGATGAGAGGTGATTTCATCCTACATTCAACTTTTGTCTGTACTTAAAATCATGTGGGAAGGATAGGAATATCGTATTTTTTGATGTTTCTATCCCGTGTTACCAAGGTCAATCCTTCAACTTTGGCCTGCACAATAAGCATCCAGTCAAAAGGATCGCGGTGATGGTATACAAAACTGCTCAATGCCGAAGCGTGTTCCAGTTTGAAATCAAGTATTTCGTAAGGCACTTGCAATAAAAGCGCATTGAGATCGGGAGGAACTTTTTCCAGTTTTCCTATGTTTTCTTTGATTCTAATTTCTGCTATCGAGACAGTGCTTACTAATACTCTATTGGCAGGATTAACTAATGCTTGCGATGCTTCTTTTGTAAGGTTT
Source organism: uncultured bacterium (assembly GCA_964643335.1). Taxonomy (GTDB): domain Bacteria; phylum Hinthialibacterota; class Hinthialibacteria; order Hinthialibacterales; family Hinthialibacteraceae; genus CAZXSQ01. Next base: position 1,443 of record CAZXSQ010000087.1, on the reverse strand, counting down.
GGATCCTTTTTGAGGCTCCATAACAATACATGGGTGTCAAGCAGCAGATTCATTCTTCAGCCTTTCCGAATGGGAATGCAAAGTCATCGGGCCATTCGTCAAAGTCCTCTGCGATTTTTATGTCTGGCGCAAGTCCAAGTTTGCGGGGTTCTTTTGAGCATTCACTCAAAGGAACAACTTTAGCGAAGGGTTTACCTTGATCCTCTAAGGTGATCTCGTGACCGGATTTCACTTGCTCCACCAGTTTTTGTAAATCTAATTTTTGAATATCAGTTGATAACATAACTTTCCTCGATATATAGAGAGATTGTATATGAATATTATACCACAAACAGAAACTGCCGCCGTCCCGGCGGCGTTACTTATATTTGCGAATAGGACATGGGTCTTAGAATAATATCTGATATATTAGAGACGGTGTCTTTGTATTCTTCTTTGCCGCTGAGTTCCTTCCAGGCGGGGGAGGTGCGGAAATTATCCCAGGCTTCGTAGCGGGCATCCATGTTTTCAAAGCCGAGCATGTAGGTTAGATTCGGCATTCGCTGTCCGAATAAGGTTTCACCGAAGAATATTGGATTCAAGCCGGTATCTCTAAAAATTTGAATTTCTCCACCCTCGTTGAACATTTCGATTTTCTTTTTGGCGGCTTTTATGCTGTGGCTTTCATAGGTTCTCAGTTCGAATATCCGGTTCGATCCGGTCCCGGCCGGCGGCGGCAGCTCAATCGTTGGCATCCCCTCGAATGCCCGGAGCAGCCAGGATTCCATCCGGACGTAGGCCGAGTTAGACAGTGGGGCATTCAACACACCGCTGCCGGCCCGGAGAAAGCGCTTATCCGCCAGCAGCCGGTCAGTAGCAGTAGCGAGATCAGTAAGTGATTTGTATGAGAGCAGGAGGTAGAGGGTGGGATCATTGGGACCATACCGGGGCGAGAAAACACCGACCGGTTCGATGCCAATCTGGTTCCAGGCCGGAACCGCCGCTTCTTCCAGAAATTGATGAAATGCGTCTTTCTTTTCCCCGATATGCAGCCGATACTTTCGCAGTTCAAAATATTTCTGGTCTATTGCCGCACCCTGCAAGCTGGCGGCTCCCGCGGTGGCAGACGCCAGTCCGACTGCAAATCCCGAAGCCAAAAATTGTCGCCTGTTCATGGTATGGACTCTCCTTTCCATGTTCAGCCACGGATGTAATCAGCAGCAACCCCATCCCTGGCAATTGTAATTTTGTTTCTGTGGCGTTCCACCTTAGCGCTCTTCCGTCCCCGAATGTACCGAATCATCCCGGTCAGTTCCGGTGAAGGTAACCTGTTCATTGCAGCCATCACTTTTCGCGATCAGTGTCGGTAAATTGATCTGGTCAGTGACCAGTTGACAGGGATCTAAACGAACCCGGCAGATCCCGCCAAGGTAACGGTACGCCAAACTCACTTTTCGCCGGCTG
>CAZXSQ010000086.1:9357-17172 GCA_964643335.1 uncultured bacterium | reverse complement strand
GAGTCGAACCCGCGTCCGAAAACGTGCATAAGGTAAGTCCTACATGCTTAGTCTCCGCTGGATCTCGCTGTTCAGTGCGCGGAGACGGCTAACTGAACAGCCAGCCTTTTTAATGTTTCACGCAGCAAATGAAGGCGATTCGCTACGCTATCCTCGCCTTTATGACACCGGCAGTCCAGTCGGCAAGAAGAAACCAGACGCGGCGCGCTGCTTTATGCAGCGAGAGGTAATTCTGCGTTATCGGCAGTTAATTTTGTTCCGTCTTTTTTACGAGGCCGACGGAAACCTCGGCATGCACTTACCAAACGCTTGCGTCCCCGTCGAAACCGGAACGCCCCCGTTTAATTTCTATTAAAATTATAACTTTGGGTTTGTTTTTGTCAATCATTTTTTGTGCAATAGCCAATGGAGAAAGCCGTTAGTCTTTCGTGCCGATATCTACTGTATACACGCTTTGCATCAGCTGATCTTCATTTCTCTCGTGCTTCCGCAGAGTGGCCATAAGCTGCTTAAAATCCTCACATAACTTTTCACACTCGGGATTAGTGAGGCAAGCGGGCTGACACATGGTTTCCACCAGCTTATCCAATTCGTTCAAAAGAACTTGATGCTCGTCTTGCAAGAATTTCACTGTGGGTGCCGAAGCAGGCTGGGCTTCCAAAACCGGAGTCATAAAACCACCATCTTCTTCCAGATCGAAATGCTCTTTCAGGTGCTTATACAATTCCAAAGCTTGTTGATGCATGTTTTGCTGCCACTTTGATAGCTCATCCTCTGGTTTGTTTTCAATAGATTTATTCATGCTTTCAATCAGCTGCTTGATCTGGTAGTGTTCCTCCAGAGTTTTTTCTATCATTTGTTTCAGGTAGGCATCACGGTCTGTGTTCATTGGTTCACCTCCATTATCAAAGTCAATATTATTTTCACGTGACTAAAGCTGCGTATCAATGGGAAAGGAACAAATGTTCATCCCATTTTTGCCAAAGACATATCGTGTCACGTTAATGGTATCCCCAATTTAGACATGACACTTTGCAAATCTTCCCACGCTTTTCGTTTGTCATTGGGATTTCTCAGCAAATAAGCCGGATGAAATGTTGGCATTAAATCAATCCCATGATAATCATGCCAGACGCCTCTTAATCTGGAAATAGTTTCATTGGTCTGCAACAACGATTGAGCAGCGAATTTCCCCAGCGCGACTATAACTTTGGGCTGAATAATATCCAATTGCTGCAGCAAAAAAGGTTCACAGGATACAATCTCGTCCGGTGAAGGGTTTCGATTGCCTGGAGGATGGCATTTGACGACATTACAAATATAGACGTCTTTCCTTTGCAATTTCATCGCCTGGATCATCTTGGTGAGCAGTTGGCCCGCTTTACCGACAAAAGGAAGCCCCTGCCTGTCTTCATCATACCCTGGCCCTTCACCCACAAACACCAAATCTGCATCGGGATTGCCATCGCCGAATACCAATTTATTTCGTTCCTTACATAGTTTGCATAACGTGCAGTTTTTAAGCAATTGATCGAGTTCATCCAACCGCTCTTTTTTAGACTTCATTTGTTTGATTAAAGAATCCGGTAGATAAACTGTATCCACTCCAAGCGTATTCATCTGTTCTAGAAAAAGCCGTATTTGTTCAATCGGTGAGTTGGTAGAAATAGACATACTTTCTTATCATTCGTTAAGTTTCCAAGATAAACGCTTCGCGCAATACAACCTGTTTGGGTCTTTCATAAATCAAGCTGGTTCTTCCGTCAACGGGTGAAAATCCATTGAATGGATCTAGAATTTTATAACCCAATAATTTTAATTCGCCCATCAATCGAAGCAACTGGGGTTGGGATGAATCTTTGACCCGAAAACGGGGAACTAAAAAGACAATCCTTCTATGCGGTTTAACAACACACCGGATTTCAGCCAATGCGCGACTATACAACTCGATCAACTGTTTAGACAAGTGATCAAATTTTTCCTTGGTTATTGGCCGTGAAAAGGGAGGACCAAGGTAGGGTTCTGTTACACAGGTATCAAAAAAAAGAGGTTCGCATAATTTGTGCAGAGAACGCACATCCCCCTTGAATACTCTTACTCTTCCAGGCAAATCCGGGTAGTGATTTTTCATCCATTCCCAATTCTGTTGGGAGTCATTCACCGCTTTATCGTTGTTATCGAATCCGACAGCATCCAAACCGGCTATTCCTGCTTCCATTAAAATACTTCCGGAACCGCAAAAAGGATCGATTAAAGTTTTCGTCTCCGCCGTACAGGCAATATTCACCATCATCCGGGCTAATTTTGGTGGCAGCATTCCACTGCGTGGGTCTCTTCCGGGACGCCCATAATCTCTGACCGAGAACGTTTCGTAAGGTTGTACGCGTTGTGTGATACCGATAGATAAACTGGTTATCGAGTTGAATAGAAAAACAATCTCATTCCCTTTATCTAAAAGATTGTTTTTATCGATCTGGGCGCTATTCAATTCATAGCGTTTATCGCTTGCATCGGGAAGAATAAATCGGCAGGAAAAACCGTTTTCACGCAAAAGATTTTTCACTCCTAACGCCGTTTCTTGAAGCAAATCATGAATTTTTTGTTGAGATTGAGGCGGAATTTTTCCAATAAAACTCAATCCAAACAACGCTCGCTGATCTCCTTCAGTCAGAAAAGAAACCACATTGGATTTGAGCAATAAATTTAGCAGTTGCTCCGCTGAAAAATCCTGTTCAGATATTTCAAAATCGGCCAAAATTTTCCCGATCCTGATCGATCCTCCCAATCTATTGAAAAGATCGAACAGGTGGTTCTCTGAATCACTATCAAAGAAAATTATGTCATTTTTTCTTTTGATAGAATGGAGTCTCCCTGGGGATTTATCACCCACGGCGAGTATCTCCGCATGTGAAAAAGCCGGGCAGTGTCCGAGCTGAAAAAAATAAGTTCTCATAAATGAATATTACTCAGCGGATATTTCTTTTATTTTTTCTTCGTTAATTTCAATTCCAAGGCCAGGACCTTCGGGAACCTTTAATTTACCATCAACCGGTTTAAAAGGAGTTCGAATAACACTGTGTGCGAGAAATTGCGGACCATTCAGGGCTGCGGGATAAGCAAGTTCATAAGCACTGAACAACGCCACAGAAGCGGCAAGAGACACATCGGGATCGGTTAATCCACTGCCTAAAAACATCATGCCGGCATCGTGAAGAATTTCAATCTGCCTTCGAGTCGAAAGAAGGCCCCCACACCGGGCCGGTTTCATGGCGAGGCCGTCCAGCATATTTAAACGAATAAACTCAATCAACTCGCGGGGAGAAATTACGCCTTCATCCATAATGATTGGAATAGCGGCTTGGTGTTTTAGCCGTTGATAGCCTGACATCTCGTTGGGTCGAAGCGGGGCTTCGAGAACATTGACACCGATATCGGCCAGTTTTGGCGCAACCTCCAATGCAGTGGGTAAATCATAACCGCAGTTCGCATCGGCCCAAAGAAAACCATCGGGAACCAGCTTCTTAACCTGACGGCAAAGTTCCAAGTCGAATTGTGGATCGGGGGCGACTTTGACATTGAAATTCCGATACCCTTTCTGCCATCCTTCCTCAATCATGTTGCCTAACTGATCCATCAAGGCAGGATTCAACGTCCAACTTAACGAGATTTCTCCTCCCTCCTGCCTTCCCCAAAAACGTGAAAGCGGTACTTTCATGGAATGGCAGCAGAGATCATGCAGAGCCATATCGATTCCGGCTTTGCACATAGGCATTCCCGTGGAAAAAGCAGGACAAATGGCACGATTCATGATCTCATGCGCACCCGCTATATCAAAAGGATCGTGACCGATCAGTTCAGGTGTGAGATAAATCCGAATCGTGCTGGTAACAGATTCCAGGGTTTCATAACTCCATTTTTGAACCGGAACACTCTCCCCCCAGCCTACTGTTCCATCATCGGCTGTGATTTTGATAAGTACAGCTTGCCTTCCGGAGGGGGTTCCATCGGGTCCCTCAAGAAATTTAAACCGGCCAACAGTGGGATATCGCACAGGATAAGTGTCTATTTGCTGAATTGTCATGAATAATACACTCCGTTCACTATTGTATCACCGTTATCGTAGCGGACCATGTAACGCCGCCGTCCCGGCGGCACAAATAGCCGGCAAGATGCCGGCGTTACGTATATACATATCATAAAGTATCTACTATTAAAAAAAAGGATAGGATTGGCCTGTATAATAAATAGAGCAATTTATTAATAAGTTTATGAATAAGAGGTTGATATGAATACCCAAAACCAGAAAAACATTTATATTGGCACTTCCGGCTGGTCGTACAAATGGGAAAACTTTTATCCGGATGATTTGCCCAGCAAAAAAAGACTCGAATATTTCAGTGAACATTTTCCCACAGCTGAAGTCAACTATTCCTTTTACCATCTGCCCAGAAAAACCACCTATGAAAAATGGTTCAATGAAACATCGGAGGATTTTGTTTTCGCGGTCAAATTAAGCCGTTTCATCACCCATGTAAAAAAGTTGAAAGGGATCAAGGAGCCACTGAAAAAATTCGCCACAAGAGTCAAAGAACTTGGACACAAACGAGGGCCGATATTAGTACAACTGCCGCCCAGTTTTAAATTGGATAACAAACGCCTCAACTACTTTTTGGAAACTGCAGAGAAGGTTAAAAATGAAGCCAATATTCCAGACCTTCGGCTTGCGTTTGAAACACGGCATAAAACATGGTTCACTCACAATGAAGAACGTGAAACTGCCATGCAGCAGTTAAAAAATCACAATGCCGCTTTTGTATTTGCCCATTCCAGCCGCTATCCTTATCCTGAAGACGAGCCCATTACGGCTGATTTTATCTATCTGCGTTTTCACGGCCCTGAAAAATTGTTCGCTTCGAAATATGACAAGCCTTGGCTCGAGAATTTTGCCCAAAAAATCAAACAGTGGAACAAAAACGGATTGGATATCTATACCTATTTCAACAACGATGTGCATGGGTATGCAATAGAAAACGCTTCAACATTGATCGAACTCACGAAATAAAAAGTTATCATGCCACCGCATCTTTTTTGATCCTGCACCGTTATTTACTGCAGGCAATTTTTAAATGACGTCATTTAATTTTATTGATATAATGTATATAGAGAGTTCAATGTCTTTCATTAAGGAGATTATAGGAGAAAGGAAAGGGGAAACAAAATATTGGAGGTTTGACCATGCTTCCTTTTCTTCTGTATATTCTTATCATTGCGCTTTGGGTTGGATTGAGCATCTATACGGATAAAGGATTTGTTGAAACAGACAGAGATAATAGCTTCATTCCGAAAAAACAAATGGCTTCTTTTGAGAAGAATTTGGAAGAAGAATATTAAGCAACATTCTACCGGATTTTTTGAACCAACCGTTGACGAATATGCCCATGAATAGTTAATTCAAACTCACCATACCATAATTCATTCGGATTCTCTTCTGAATTAAAGCGAAAGGGAAAGCGTATCTTGCGGTCCGGATCAAATTGGCCGACATCCAAGTGAAGGCATCGAATCAACCATACTTCGGGATGCCAATTCTGCTCAATGTTATTTTCACCTCCGGAAACATACCCGGCATCGATTGCCGCGTTGTTATACGCATAACGCAGAAACCGCCATTGAGGAACCCTCTTCCCCGAAAAAGCCGATTCACCACATGTTGAATAGGCTTGAATGGGATAATCATTGGCTCTTTTTAAAGCCGGACAATATAAGGCATTTTCTGAACAAAAACCACTTTCTACTAATGACAGCGGAACTCCACTCCAATATCCGTTGGCGGAAGGTCCACACCCCCACGCCGTTTTGTCAGGATGCGGCTCTTTATCGGCCAGACCGTCAGCGGGCGGGAAACGATTGTAATTAATTCGATATGAAATTAAAGCGATGTGAAGAGTTTTTAAATTTTGCTGACAGGCCGCGGCATCGCTTTTCTGTAACGCATCTTTATATTGAAAAGTTGCCATCGTTGCCAGAGTACCGATAACCGCAACAACGACAAGCAATTCAACCAGCGTAAAAGCGGTTGTTGAAAATTGTATACTCTTGTCTGAGTAATTCATAATAATATTCTTAACATTAGCGATGAATCAGTTCGAATATGAGTTGAGCGGCTTGATCCAAACGCGGCCCTGGAATCATCATATATTCCTCTGTCACCAAAAATACTCTGCTGGAAGACACAGCCGGCAGTATGTTCATCTCATTCCAATCCTCGATAATTGCAGTTGAAATCTCAGTACCAAAAGAACTGAATGGACGAAATTCCAAGATAACCTCGGGCATGCGTTTCATAAGAGACTCTTTTGAAATTTGCGGATACTCAACATTCAGCTCACCGAATATATTTTTCCCACCGGCTAACTGAACCAGTTCTCCTAAAAAAGTTGAATTACACGTTGTGAGTATATTCGCCAGGCTCCCTTCTTTTCTGCTCAGGCAAAGAAATACTCGCGGAGTGCTTTTGATTTCCGCCGCTTTTTTGCGTAATGTGTTTAATTTTTTGCGGAGGTCATGAACCAATTGCTCTGCTTTTTCTTTACATCCCAATGTTTCACCAATCTTGGTTATGGCACTGTATGCCGTAGCCAAATCGTCAATATCTACCTGAAGTATCGGAATAGCTTTCTCTTTGCAAAACGCCGTCAGTTTTTCCATTACTCCCTGAATAATGACCAAATCCGGTTTCAATGCCAGGATGCGTTCCCGATTGGGATTAAAATAGCCTCCAATTCGTTCTTTCTCTTTCACTTCGGGTGGATAGGAAGCAAAATCGCTGACACCCACTACACGTTCTCCCTGTCCGAGAGCAAACACAATTTCGGCAATACTCGGAGCTGAACAGATGATTCGATTAGGAATCGATTCCTCCAGAGTTTGTACCGCTTTCTGGAGATTGTCATCTGATCTCAAATCACCCAACTGGGTAAGCATCAGTGAAATAACAATCCCGGCCAGAAAAAGCAAACATATGAACTTGGTTGTTCGGGTTGTTCGATTCATAATACAATCTATATAAGCAACTCTAACGATACAGCCGCCATGATTTTGCTTCCGTTTGTTTTTGGCTTGTAAAATAAATAATTCGTTGTCCCGGTTCACGCCTATCTATCCATGCGATATGAATTTGATCCGATCCCTCATCGATAGCAATAGCCGGTGTTCTGGCATCTGATTCTTCATTGCTGACTGTCTGGCGGTTGTTTACTTCTCTTCTTATGGGATCAACAACAGCAAGGTTTACTCTATAAATACCGCCAAGGTCTTCCTGCCAAACAACATATGCTTTTCCAATTGAGTCAAAAACAAGATTGGGTTGAAGAGCGTTGAGTAAACCGGAGTCGATGCGGATAGGTTCTCCCCAGTTATCATCTCCCACACGATGATATCGAAAAACCACACCAACTCCTGTATCAGTGGGGGTGAAATAGACTAGTCCCATATTCCCTTCCCGATCCGAAGCGAGACGCGGAGGATCAAAAAAAGTTCCTGCTTGATCTACCACAGTTTCTATGGCTTTTTGTTGCTGATTATCAACCGAAATGCTTCGAGCCATCAGGTTGTAAAATCCGGAATACCCACGCTGTTCTCCCCAAATGATGTAAACAAGTTGTTCACCCAATAGAGTGAGCGCAGGTGTCCAGTAAGATCTGGATTCATCACTTGTTTCAATGGAGGTAATACGGTGTGAATCCAGAGTCTCAATCGTATTCAATCCTTCACTCGCACGGCCTGATAGATAATAAATATCCGCATTGTTTCCAT
>CAZXSQ010000086.1:5374-9347 GCA_964643335.1 uncultured bacterium | reverse complement strand
TCCATTCTCATGAAAGTCATACCAAACCAGATGCAGCTTTCCGTCCGGCTGGTAAAGAATTTGCGGCATATAGCCGTTATCGCCTGCATGACCGGCATTAGTATCAGTGATTCGTATATCTTCAGAGAGGAATTTTCCGCCGGAAGGTTTGTGGTTATAATAAATTTCCACATTGTCAATCCAATTCCCTGCCGATGTGCAGTGCCGTTGATCATGCCAGACAACGTGTACCGTATGGTTATCATCCACTGCCAAACTGGGATGCCGGCCACCGCCTATATCGGAATGATCTACACGCATGGGTTGAGAAGGATTACCGTTTTCGATTCTTTGATACCACACTTTATTTAATGGAGGAGCCCCCGAGTCATCTGGTGAATAATACACAAGATGAACATTTCCTTCTGAATCAACCTGCATGGTTCCTTGAGTGCTTCTGGAGAATTCAATAACCGAACTTGGAGCGTTGATTTGTATTGGCTCTTCAAATTCAATATCCACCGCATAGGAAAATACTGCATTAATAGAAGCCAATACTAATGCGCGGATGAGAAATGAATAAATTCTCATGATTCCAAAAAGCAATCTATGAAATTCACGAGTTCGCTTAGTCATAACACTCCCATAAGATCGCTGCGGATTGAAATCCAAAGATTTCTGATCGGGTAATTGGAGGCTGCACTACTCCCCATTCACCAAAAATATAGCCATGAACATCCTCATCTCTGACAATCGAATCGCCGGAGCCAACCGGTGAAGAGTACCACTGGTTCTCATCATCCAAAATGTTGAAATTCCAGAAGCGGCCCAATGGATCATTGAAACAATCTTCAGGAGGCGGTCCTTCACCATCAATGGCACAGATTGCCGTTCCAAAAGAGAATTCGACGGTGACCAAATCCAGTCCACTTTTTTGGAGTAATTGAAGACCAGTAATGGTTTCGCCCGGGAACTCAACTACAACCGTTTTGCGGGAACCGTCACTATGATCGATGACAAGCCCGGCATGGTTAGTGATGCCGCAGAGTTCGGAAAAAGTAGCGAGCGGTAGTTCGGTTTCACTGCCGATTCCATAGTCAAAACCGATTAATGATCCATGGGTAACTTGAAAAGAGGTTAAATCCTGTTGTATTTCCCACGTGTTCTGTTCACGCGTATAGAAATTCCACGAGCTCTCATCCGGATTGTTAGCACATTCAACCGGATCACTGATTCCATCATCATGCAAAAAACACAACGAATCTCCATTTTCCGAAAAGACCGTCTTGAATCCCGAACGATTCAGCAGTTCTTGAACTGTTAGCGATTCTTCCTGAAATTCCACACACCTCGAAATCAATTCACCCGTCGAATTCTGAATTAAGATACCCGCTTGATTCTGCGCATGGACTGAGACTGAGGCGATCAACCACAAGCCGATCCACCCCCATGTTGACTTTTTCATGATGTATTCCTTTCAAAACGATTTTGATCGGGGATTGATGAAGAAAAGAACCGCGAGGTTGATGGAAATGCACATAAAAATACCCCGTCACTTCGGTTCCGGGGTTTTACGCATCGATTATGTCTACTCGCGCCACCTTCTCACTCCCCGAAGATGTGACACAATCCCCGACGGCAGGTCTCCTGGCTTACGGCCTTTAGCCTTTCGCCCTTCCCATCATGCAATGATAGTGGGTGGTTTCAATAACCGCCGAAAGGCATGACCGATTACAGTGGCGGGTCCGCGCCGGACTTTCACCGGCTTCCCTTTTCATTCACGTAGACGAACTCCGCCGAGGTTTATGTTCATATATACTATAGAACCATATGCATGTATGAATCAACCCCAATATTAGAATTTGATGTTGATCTTTTGTCCTTCAACTAAAGAAGGTACTATTATTCATAGATCAATAAAATACACACGACAAATTACACAATAATCAGTTTCCGATAAAAAGCGTTAAAAACAGTACAAACACAGAGGTGATCGATGTTTAAATATATACTCAACTTTATAATTTTGCTGGGAATGATGCATGTATGTTTCCTTTGTATGGACGTAACCGGTGAAGAAAAATATGTGATCGTCCAGGAGGATGAACCGACAGATTATGTGATTGTGTTGACCGGTGGTGAACTCTTGCGCGGAGTCTATGCCGACGGTCATACATTATATATTACACGGACTTTAGGCCCACTCGGCTGCCGCTGTTTGGCCTCCTTGTGTGTCGGTGATAAAAGCAAGGATCTTTTGGATGCCTTGAAATATGCTGAGAAACTTACCGATTTAATTATAGTAACCGGCGGTCTTGGCCCCACCGATGATGATATCACCCGCGAAACTTTAGCCGAATTCACTGGCATATCTTTAAAAGAAAACCCGAAAGCATTAGAGCACATGGCTCGCCGTTTTGGGCGTTCTAAAGATGAACTGCGCAGCAACCTGCGTAAACAAACTCTGACGCCGGAACAGGGAACCTATTTATCAAACCCCAACGGCACGGCGGTAGGATTGATTTTCGAAGATGAAGACAAAGTCATCGTTGCCCTGCCTGGACCACCTAGTGAACTCAAACCTATGGTCAAAAATGAGTTGATACCCTATTTATCCAAACAGTACGGAACACATTCTGTCGGCGCTTCTCTAACCATGCGCTTTGCTGGGATCGGTGAATCCAATATTGACCAAGTCATTCAAGATCATCTAACTCTGCCGGATGATTTAATGATTTCTTCTCTGTTCGAACTGGGCCGAGTGGATTTAACCTTTTCACTTCCCAGGAATACGCCTGAAGATAAAGCCCGGTTGAAAGAACTTGAAAAGGAGCTACTGAAGTATATCGGCGAGTACATGTATTCCGATGACGGCTCAACCTTGGAAGAATGCGTCATTCAATTATTGGCAGAAAATCAATTAACATTAGGTATTGCCGAAGTGGACAGTGGCGGCGCCATCTGTGCGAGTTTGAATGACGTAAAAGACAACACCCACCGTTTCCGAGGTGGCTACGTTGCCCCGGATAATGAAGAAATGGCCCGTCTTCTCGGTATTCCAGGCGGACGGTTGAATACAAACGCTCCATCAAGTGATGAAACTGCCATTGAAATCGCTAAACAAATAGCAAAACGGATCGGCAGCAAATGGGGATTAGCCATTACCCAGTCTCAGGATTTAAAGAATAGTTCGCCTTTTGTTTGGATGGCCGTAGGTTCGGAAAAAGACGGATTTTTCACCAGGAAACTCAGGATGAGAGGAGAAGGAAAATCCATGCGGGATCGTCTTGTCATGTCCACACTGGATTTTATCAGAAGAAAGTTATCTCAATAACTCAAATACAGCTTCTATAAGGTAGATTTCAAACCATGACCTGTTAATGGCATGACAATGTGATCTTGCGGAGAGCCTTCGTATCGTTTTAATCCCGCCAATGCCACGGCCGATGTCGGCTCCACAAAAAAACCGTCGCAGCATAACTGTTTTGTGCACTCAATAATCTCATCCTCTGTGACGGTGATTACATATCCTTTTGTCTCATGAATAATATCCAACATTTGCTTTGCCCGCACCGGTGCAGCTACTGCCACTCCTTCCGCAATTGTTTTTTGAGGAGAAATTGTAGGAAGGGTGGTTAAATTTTTCGAATACATTTCATATAGAGGAGCGCAGTTTTCAGACTGGACAGCGATTAGACGGGGGAGTTTTTCGATACGGTTCAATTTGAGTAGATCCATAAATCCTATATAAGCCCCAATCAGCTGCGAACCACTCCCCGTTGGAAACAGGATGACATCCGGAATGTCAAATCCTAGTTGTTCCCAAATTTCATAAGCCAATGTTTTTGTTCCCTGATAAAAGAAAGAATTCCAAGTATGTCCGGCATAATAGGTTGTTTCCGCTGCTTTCAACACGGCTCTGGCGGTATCGTCACGCGAACCCGGCACCTTGCAGACCTTCGCTCCCAGCATTTCAATCTGCTGCAATTTAGCG
>CAZXSQ010000086.1:3990-5364 GCA_964643335.1 uncultured bacterium | reverse complement strand
GGCTTTCTCAGGAACATACACGTCACATTGAATCCCCACTTTGGCGCAATAGGTCGATACAGCGCAGCCCGCATTGCCGGATGAATCGATAACTACCTTAGAGATACCGAATTCTTTAATTTTACTGATCAACACCGAGGCACCTCGATCTTTGAATGATCCAGATGGGAAAAGATAATCCAACTTGAGCTGTATTTCCCGGCCAAACGCTTTATAAGAAATCAACGGTGTAAATCCTTCCCCGAAAGAAACGATGCAATCATCATTGTTGATGGGAATGGCTTCGCGATACCTCCACATGGAAACTGGACGTGCTTTTAAATCATGAACCTGGAACGCATTCGTATAATCGATATTCAACTGCGAACCACATTCACACTTCCAACGCGGATCGTCCAAAGGATAAGTTGCCTGGCATTGTCCGCAAACTAATCGATTCATCGAATCCCCTCCTAAAAAATTGAAAAAAATATAGGATAATGTAACTTGTTATGGACTTTTCAAGCATACACTCTAAGATTACATAATATAATCAACATTATACATATACAGTTTCTTGAGCAAGTATCATTGATGTTGAATTAAATCTTGATTGAAATATTATTCAAAAACATATTAAAATAACCATACCAATTTATGGAATAAATATGGTTGAATTTTCTGCCTATATTATGATGGTTGTTCGATTGACTGTTCGTTTTTTGGGTTTATCTCTTGGATTAATCTTTCTCACCTCTTTTTCAATCCTTTCATTTGCGTCGGTTTGGAACGCAACAGAATCATGGAACAAACAATGGGAAGAAAAATATTCGCAGTGGATAAGCAACGAAGTCAATGAAAATTTACTGGTTCCCATTCATCTGCCTGTGGATTGTGCCGATTTATGCTATGTCGTTCGTGCCATATTTGCACGAAATAGTTCCCTTCCCTTTTTGGCAAGCGATTTGAACGGAGTTAAAATCAGTCATTCCAGTACCAAATGGGATCATCTACCCACTTCATCAAACTGGCGTAAGGACAAACGTTTTCGGCGATTTTTGGTTGAGGTAGTTCGGCACGTAACAACCAAATCCTACCCCCATGATACGTATCCGGTTTCACTGAATCCTCAAACAGTCCAACCCGGCCTGGTCATATATGAAAACATCATTGCCAGCCATGCGTGTTTCATCGGGCGGATTCATTATGACCATATTATCCCGGTTCATTTTTTTGAATCCTCTGTTCCGCCCAGTGTTCGTTTTAAACGGTCAACTACTTTAGATGTTTTCATTTATACACCTGAAGTCCCCAAAAAACACAGCGGCATCGTCCGATGGAATTGGCCTGTGATTAAAAATAAGAAATGGAGTTCGGTCCCCGATGAGAAAATGC
>CAZXSQ010000086.1:0-3980 GCA_964643335.1 uncultured bacterium | reverse complement strand
CAGAATTAAGTAAAGCATTGAATCGTGTAGCCAAAGAGGCAGCGACTGGGAAAGAAACAAACATCGAAGACCAAATTCAAGAGTTGGTTAGTTTGTTCGAAACTGAAATTCGTTTTCGCGCCGACATTATCAAAAAAGCTAAAACCATACTAAAAAAACGACAATCCGGATTTCGTTCCGAAGACTTTGATTATACCTACAATACCGATTCCCGGGACGAGCGTTTAAGAAAACTCGTCCGCCAAATTTGGGCGGGGATTAATGAATATGATATTCCGCGAGAGCAATTCTTTCAGGCTTTGCAAAAAATATCCATTACAATTTCTCCACATCTCCCTCCAGTAAACTTGTTCTATGTTTTTATTGCTGTCGATCAAAGGTGGACTTCACCAAATGCGTATGTATCGGTTGAAAAGCGCTGGGGAATTCAATGGAATAAAGAAAAAAATGAATGGAGTTTCTTAAGCAAACATGAAAAAAACGAAGTACTCTCTTGGTATCAAAAACAAGAAGGTTCCAATGTTCAGCCTGAAAATAAAATGGAACAAAACCAGACAGCATTTTAGAATCGCTGTTCTTTTTTTGGCCTATCTTCTCGGTGGCCAGTTCGTTTTCCTTCCCAGAGCCCATGCAGAAGTCTGGACAGCCCAAGAGTCGTGGAATCATGAGTGGGAGTCGCGTTTCTCGAATTGGATTCAAAATGAAGTGACCTGCGATTTTTTACAGCCGACTGGACTGAAAGTGGATTGCGCCGACCTCGCTTATGCCTTACGGGCTGTCTATTCACGCCAGCATAAATTGCCGTTCATAGCAAGCAACAAAAATGGGAAACAGTTCGGGCATTTCTCAAATCAATGGAATCAATTGCCAGTACACGAAAATTGGAAGAAAGACCAGCGCTTCTGTACTTTTCTTGCCGACCTGTTTAAGGATGTGGTAAGTACACGTTCACTGCACCATGATACTTATCCAGTGGCACTAATCCCTGAAGCCCTTTGTCCAGGAATGCTTGTTTATGAGGACATTATCGCCGCCCACGCCGTTGTCGTTGGACAGATTTCTAAAAATTCTCCTTTGCCGGTTACTTACTATGAATCCTTTGTGCCAGGCTACGAAGTTTTTTCAACATCCTATAAAACAGAAGTTCATTTGTACGGACCGGACATTGCCTCCCACCACAGCGGTATTGTTTACTGGAATCAGCCTGTTTATCGTAATGGTGAATGGGAATATATCCCTGAAGAAAAAATGCCCCACTTTTCTTTGATGCAATACGATGAACAGTTTCCTTATCGAGGACGTATCGGTGCATTGTTAAATCGCCTGGCTTACCAGAAACTGCATGACCGGCCTTTTAACGAAAAACAATTCATCGATCGCACAGTGGGTGATTTAGTCGTTCATTTTGCTGACCGTGCATTACGCATCATTCGCAGTGAAAGAATGATCGATATATTCGGCATGGATGGACTGCCCGGCTTTTTCAACCAAGAATGCTGCACTCTTAAAACGGATAAAAAAATCACACAAATGATTCGCCGCACATGGAGCCGCCTGCATGGTTTTGGAATCTCAAGAGCATCTTTGAACAAGGAGATGAAATCCTATACGTTGGTTATTTCAAAAAATTATCCGCATATTTCACTAAAACAGCTGTTGGAAGCATTTGATAGTGGTAACTATTCAACCAGTCCCTACAAGCCGTCATTAAACCGCTGGGGAATGAAACACGATCAAGAGAGCATCCCATCATTTTTTTCTGGAAACTAATGATTATCATGTGGGGATGGGGGAAATGCTTTCAACCACCAGTTCATCCTGTATGGATTTTACGTTTGGTACTTTTTTAACCACATCGATGATGGTTGGGCGCAGTTGTTCCGTTTCAATCCCTCCTTTCAATTGAACAACATTGTTTTCGGCCACAACATCGATATCGATGGAACGTGTCCGAATATCCGCCGCCAAATACGCTTTCACTTTGGCCGCCAGAGCCAGGTTTTCAAGATTATCTATTGTAGCATTACAAATTTGAAATTCGGGTGAACTAATCGCCTGGAGAATTAAATCATTTGCTGTTGACAGTGCCATTGTCTCGATGTTGATGATTAAATCAAATTGATAGGGATCACGCCAATCGATTCCATACAAATACTTGGTCCATCGGCTGCGCTTTTCATCCACTTCGTGAATATGTTGTTCAGCATCTTCCCGTTTCAGTTGTTTTTCTTCCATCGCCGCCTTGATTCTTTTCTCCATCGGAGCGATCAGGCGAACTTTCAACACACATTTGATTCCCTTTAACAAGAAATGCCCCGCATGACCATGATAAACCATCTTTCTCGAACAGGCTTTCTCTAAAATTGCGGCACGCATGATGGTCAGATAAAACCGTCGTCCATATGTAAATCTCTCCCAGAAAGAGGGAGGTTTCTCCATCGCTATGGCTAACTCACCTTTCTCCAATCCATATTCCGATTCAACGCTCTCAATCAACGTCTCACGGCTTATGCATTGATAGTCCAAGACTTTTGCCACTTCCTGAGCTAAATTGGTCCCCATACTCAAAGATCCACGTGAGATGGTTATGATAGCCATGGCTCTCTCCTTTAACACTGACCAGTGAGGGCAAGTTTCCCTGCGAGCCTTTTTCCTTTACCGGCCCGCTCTTCTTTTGAAAATATAACTGACAACAATTCCAGCCAGCAACGCCAGAATCACCGCAGTAGTACCGTAAAGCACCGGATGCTGGGCTGATAAGTAACTGAAAAACATAGGGATACCGGTCTGTTCAATGATGAATGACGCTCTTCCAACTCCGGCTATTTCACTCTCATCGATGGCATACACAGTAACAGAATATGATCCTTCTTCCACGGAGCTGGGAATGTTAAAAGAATACAAAAATTGGCCGTCTTCTTTGAGTTGAATTCCTCCTTCATCAATTTCATATAATCCCTTTCTTTCTTTCCATTTGATCAGTTCTGTAAAAATTTGGTCAAGGTTTTCCCCGGTAAAATCCTTTTCAGATTTTAAATCGATATCCCATTCTTTTTTGATTGTATCATAGCCAAAATCTTGTTTCCATTGTTTTTTATTTTCAAAAAGTCTATTTAACGGCTGGCTGGATGCGAGTTTATACATTTTTGGAATATTGCTGACCTGGTACTTTTCACCACCTATCCATAAAAAAATAAGCCGGTTTCTCTGAACGAATGGAACTGAGCTTTTATTGTCCCCGCCAGGCAAATCGTTATAAGAATCCAGAACGGCCACGACACCACTCACTGTTGGCTGAACCGTACCATACAATTTGATTGTTTCACGATGGAAAAAAAGGTCAATTTCTATTCGATCCCGATCTAATGTAATCGGTATTCTTTCAGTAACTGTTGCTTGTGGAGCCTGAAATAAACCGAGATAAAATAATATAAAAAAAATATAAATCATGCGATGTTTTGAACCGGCCATATTCTCTTCCTTAAAGTGGAACAATAAGATTTCCAGACAAAAGAACTAAATCGAAGAGAAATTTGATCATCATGGTCAAGACAAAAACGGCCATGATAATTCTGATGATCTCTCCACGCAGGAACAAACCGAGCCGTGCACCAACCTGCGCGCCCAATACAATTCCACAAAAAAGACCGATCGCCAAAGGAATATCGACGGTATGATTTCTGATTGCATGTTGAATAGTAATGTTTGCCCCACTAACCACCACTTGAAACAGGTCTGTGCCGATCGCCATTACCGTGGGCATACCAATAATATAGATCATTATGGGGACCATGATAAAACTCCCCCCTATTCCCATCATGGCGGATAATAAACCGATCAGAATTCCAGTGATTATCGGTAAAAGAACTGAGATTTCGATACCGAGGCTTTTAAAATACATCTGCATAGGAAGCGCGCTAAAAACATTGGAAATTTTTTGCGGAAAAGAAACTCTTCGTTCCTCCACGACGGTCTGCTTT
>CAZXSQ010000085.1:0-17252 GCA_964643335.1 uncultured bacterium | reverse complement strand
GCAAGCGCTTCGGAAATCGTCGCCGGATGCATTCAGGACCATAACCGGGGAATACTGGTGGGACCTGCAGGTCATAAAACTTTGGGAAAAGGTTCTGTACAAACACTCATTGAACCCAAAGAACTAGGAGGCGCCGCACTTAAATTGACCACCGGCAAATATTTTACACCTTCAGGACGCTCAATTGAGGATATAGAAGGATTAACCCCGGATATATTTGCGCAAACGACGGACAAACAGCGTCTGGAAGTTCGAAGATCCGCTAAATTTGGGTTTCTTCCAAAAAGATTCATTGAAATTCCTGATGAAGAAGATGAAGAAGACGAAGAAGACGAAGAACCCACTGAGCAGGTTACCGTAGAGGAGGTTTTCCACTCTGAAGAAGAACCGGATCAAGAAAAAAAGGAATTATACGACGTGGAATTGTTAACCGCCTACCAATGCTTAAAAAGTATGGAAGTTATCCGTTTCGGAGAAACAGACCGGTACAGCCTTGCGAATCCTGGGAATTGAAACATCCTGCGACGATACAGGGGTAGCCGTTACGGTTGACGGCCACCAGGTGGTTTCGAATCTCGTGTCTTCTCAGACCGAGATTCACAAACCGTATGGTGGAGTTGTGCCTGAAATCGCCTCGCGGGCGCATATTGAAAATCTGCTTCCCTTAATCAACCAATGCCTGCAAGAATCTCAACTCTCCCTCGATGAAGCCGACGCCATTGCCGTGACAAATACCCCGGGGCTTGCCGGCTGCCTCCTCGTAGGAATTTCTTTTGCTAAATCACTGGCTTATAGCTTATCTAAACCTTTGATCGGGATAAATCATCTCGAGGCGCATGTGTATACAGTTGCCCTGGACAGGCCATCCGATGATATCCCTCCCTTCCCTCATCTGTCACTGCTGGTTTCAGGAGGACATACGGCACTATACAGAGTGGATGAATGGACTCAACTTAAACTGATCGGCCGAACCAAAGACGACGCCGCCGGTGAAGCGTTCGATAAAGTGGCTAAGGCATTGGAGTTGGGATTTCCCGGAGGGCCGCTGATCCAACAGTGTGCGGAAAGTTATTCAGGTGATTATATTGACTTTCCCCGTCCTATGCTGCATGAGGGTTACGATTTTTCTTTCAGCGGTTTAAAAACCTCCATTGTGAACTATCTCAGAAACTGTGATATGGAACAAGAAAGAACCAAGATTGCCGCCTCATTTCAACATGCGGTTATCGATGTGCTTGTAACCAAAACCCTTCGGGCGGCGAAAGAGCATAACTTGAAAGATATCAGTTTAGTGGGTGGAGTATCCGCCAACCAGCAACTGCGCCAGGAACTCAAACGACGTGCAGAAGCGGAAGGCCGTAAAGTATATTTGCCGGAAAAACGTTTTTCTATGGATAACGGCGCTATGGTCGCCGGTATCGCTTATCATCGTGTAAAAAACGGGCAATCGGCAGACCTTACTTTAAATGCAATTCCCTGAGCATTCACTGCCAATCTGTTCATTCAACTTTACGGGAATAGAAATTATCATTCCGCAGTTTTTTCCACTGTGAAGCCAGTGGGAAGAACCGAAACATCAAAACGGTAACCTTCTTTCATTAACTGAGAAACAGCCGATCCATAAACCATCTTGACCAGTGGGATGGAATCACCATGTTCATACATCCACCGCCACCAATTCTCTGTCGGCCGTTCCACCAGCGAGTAGACGGTTCGATCTTTTGTTTTCTCATCTTGAGTACTGAAATAGCCCCCCTGTAGACGGGTTAACTGATAAACCGGCTTTAAACCGAGAAAACTGACCCATGACCGGTATCGGATTATATTACCCTCCAATGTCCAGCGGTCTCCGCTAAGAACAAATTCTTTTCTTGAGGGAATTTTATTGTCAGAAACTTGTTTACCGAGTTCCTGTATCTGTACTTTATAGGTATTTTCCGAATCACCAGGAAGAACAATTACCCGGGCAACCGGCTCCCCGATTGTGAAAGTTCGATAGGAATGAAGGAAAAATGCGAAGTTTAAGAAAGCCAGACCAGCAAAAAATAGGATCAAACCGCTCAGCAGCATGCTTGAATCCCGGCCTAATTTGCCCTTGCGTTTTCGTTCGCCGGTTTTTGGAATTTTACGAACTCGGTAAATGCTGTTTCGAATAAAAAAGACAAAAAGGGTTAACGAAAAAATCTCGAGGGTAAATGCAAAACCATAAAGAGAGGATATGATACTCATTTTTTCCTTTGAATCTCTTTAGTTGCTTTGTTATTGTACACCTTTTTTCCGAATTGGTTTACCCGAATATATTTTTAGTTGCGTCAATCGCTTGTTTTAATGTAAACTTCCCTTCATATAAAGCTTTACCGACTATAACTGCAACGATTTTATTATCCACAATGGTTCTGCTCATTTGAGCCAGTCGGTGAATATCATCCAAGCTTCCAATTCCTCCGGAAACGACAACCGGGAAAGGAGTAATGGAAGCCATTTCCAAAGCCGCCTCAATATTGGGACCAATTAAAGTACCGTCGCGCGATATATCGGTGTAAATCACCGCCCGCACAGGCAGCCCCCTGAATTCATTGACCAGTTCAGTTGCCTTGACAGTACTTGTGGAGCGCCATCCATGGGTAGCGACTAAACCATCACGAGCATCGATTCCCAACATAATCCTGTGTGGATATTTCTCTGCGGCCTGAACAACCAGGCCGGGTTTTTCCAGCAACACACTCCCAAGAATCGCCTTCTCAATGTCCAACGTTGTCAAGACAGTATCCAGCGTAGACATATCCCGAAGACCACCGCCCAATTGCGTGAGGATATGAACATTCTTGGTGATACTTTCTAATGCCTGACGGTTTTTAATTTCTCCATCACGCGCCCCGTCCAGGTCCACAAGATGAAGAGTACGAGCGCCTTCCGATTTCCATTTTTGGGCAATGGAGGCGGGATCATTAGAGTATCTGGTTTCCTGGTCATACTCTCCTTTGAGCAGGCGGACAACGTGACCGCCGCGTAAATCAATGGCCGGAATAACTTCCATCAAGATTCATCCTTTCTGTCTTTTGTTCCCAGTTTAGGCTCTGTTCCCCTTAACAAACGGCGGATATTGGACTGATGACGCAATATAATCAATAAAGCCGCCAGCAAGGAGGCAATAAACACTTCATCGGACGGGGCAAATTCAGAATCAACCCCCCGAGGGAAAAGTTGAGCGATCAATAAACTTACAGCACCTAAAATCGAACCTAGAGACATGTATTGAGTGATATATATCGTTAAAAGAAAAACAATCAAAGCCACCGAAAAACTTATTGGAGCCAAGGCCAAAAAAACACCAGCCGCCGTTGCAACTCCCTTCCCACCCCCCTTAAAACCTAGAAAAATTGTCCAATTATGCCCAATTATTGCTCCAAAACCGCATAAAATCGATAGCAATTCGGTTTCCGTAACCACCAATTCAGCCAGGAAAACTGCGATAACTCCCTTGACTACATCGAAAATGAGAACAGGGATACTCCATTTCGGACCCAGCATCCGCCATGCATTGGTGAATCCTAAATTCCCGCTGCCTTCCTTTCGAAGATCGACACCTTTGGACAATTTTCCTGCAATATAGGCAGAAGGAACCGCACCAAGAATATATGCTCCAAAAAGACAAAAAATTTGCTCAATCAATATCTCTGTTTCCCTCGTTTTTTAAAGATAATCCGTATGGGCGTGCCTTCAAAACCAAAGGTATCATATAATCGGTTAATCAGATAGCGTTCATAAGAAAAATGAATAGCTTTTGGTTCATTGGCAAACACAACAAAAGTCGGTGGAGCGGTGGCTGCTTGTGTCCAATAATAAATTCTAGGGAGCCGCCCTTTATGAACCGGTGGGGGATGCCGATTCAAAATGTCCTCCAATAAGCGGTTCAATTCGCCTGTTGGAACACGAGTATTATAATTTTCCAGAATTTGAACCACTTTGGGAAAAATCCGATGCAAGCGTTTTTGTGTTAAAGCCGAAACAAATTCAATCGGGGCATATTTGAGAAAAGGCATCCGGCTGCGAATCTCTTTAGCAAATTCACCAGCGGTGTCTTCATCTTTATCAACCGCGTCCCATTTGTTGACCAGAATGATTGCCGCTTTCCCCTCATCTTGAGTTAAACCAAACACACGTGCATCACCTTCGGTCAATCCCTCGACACCGTCGATCATCAACATGGCCAGATCGCAGCGCTTTAGCGCTTCTTCCGCTCTTAACAAGCTGTAGCGGTCAAGTCCCTGGCTCATCTTACCCCGTCTGCGTAATCCTGCTGTGTCGATAAGGAGAAAACTGCGGTCCCCTACTTGGATCTTTGTATCAACCGGGTCTCTGGTCGTACCAGCTATAGAAGAAACCAGGGCGCGATTTTCACCGCATAACGAATTCAATAATGTAGACTTACCCACATTGGGCCTGCCCAAAATGGCAATCCCTGGAATTCGTACGGTTTCTTCGATCAATTCCGTATCGGGCAGGTAATCAACCAGTGAGTCCAGAAAATCACCAATCCCTAATCCCTGAAGTGCCGATACCGGATAAATCTCATCAACACCCAGCTCATAAAAAGCGGCCATTTCCTCGAGTTCCGAGTCAGGATTATCCAATTTATTGACCACAACCATTATAGGAATATGCAGCCGTCTAAGATAATCCAGGATATCATAATCAGTTGGAGTTGGCCCAGTCTTGCCATCCAGTATGAACAAAAGAACAGAAGCCCGGCGGGCGGTCAATTCGATTTGCTGTTGAACGACCGGTGATAAAGGATCCTCATCGGGACCCAAAAAACCGCCGGTATCCACCAGCATAAAATTTTTCCCGTTCCAGTCCGCCATTCTGAATTTGCTATCGCGGGTAACTCCTGGCTGGTCATCCACAATGGCTTCCCTGCGTCCGATAATCCTGTTGAACAAAGTGGATTTCCCGACATTGGGTCTGCCGACAATTACAACGATAGGTTGTTTTTCATTCATTGCCCACTCACGATTTCATCAAGCATAACAAAAAGTGTTTTGTATTTTTTTTAAAACGATTAACTATAATCTATATTATTTTCGAAAGAATCAAAAACCTCATTATACTTTAGGATGGAATTTAATAAGGAGAATGGACTCAGTCAACAGTAGTTTTTTTGAACTGTAGTTCAAAAATCAACAATGAAAATATGTTTAAATTTGAACAGCATCATACTGATCAGCAGGTTCATATTTACAAGCTTTTGAATTTATTTAACTTAAATTTTAGTATTATTTTGGCACGAATACTGCTTTTTGATAATAAAACTAAATTCCTTACGCCGGGGAATATTAAGTTCTGAGTAACGGGATGGTCTCACAAACTATGTTAGATGAGGAAGATGCCACAACATAGGGAAAACACATAGTTTTGTCCCTACCATATGTAGGGTTAGACCTATGTGTCAAATCTGTTATGAGACAACCCCATGTTCACAAAAAATTTTCGGCATTCGCCGACGATGGTTTTACATCAAAACTTTTTTGAAGGAGAGAATTATGACCCCACAAGAAGTACTTAACATGATCACCGAGAAGTCACTGAAGTTCGTCGACTTCAAATTCCAGGATTTTCCGGGAACATGGCAGCACTTTACCGTGCCTTCACATTGTTTAGAAATGGATTCATTCGAGGATGGATTCGGGTTTGACGGTTCCAGTATTCGTGGTTGGCAGGCCATCAATGAAAGTGATATGTTGATTTTACCCGATCCTACAACCGCTTTCATCGATCCCTTTATGGATATTCCGACCTTGTCGCTGACTTGTTCGATTCTCGATCCGATTACAAAACAAAAATACACACGCGATCCCAGAAATGTGGCAGTCAAATGTGAAGAATATGTCAAATCAACCGGCATCGCCGATACGGTTTATTTCGGACCGGAAGCGGAATTCTTCCTGTTTGATAGCGTAAGATTTGGCCAAACTCCCAGTTATGGAATGTATGAGATCGATTCCGAAGAAGGAATTTGGAATTCGGATGCGGAGATCATGGGTGGAAATCTTGGCCATCGCCCGCGCCACAAAGAGGGTTATTTTCCAGTTTCACCTGTGGATACTTTGCAGAATATCCGTTCCGAGATGGTAGAAATGCTGATTTCATTAGGTGTGGATATTGAAGCTCATCACCATGAGGTGGCTACAGCCGGCCAATGCGAAATCGATATGCGTTTCGGGCCTCTGCGCCTGATGTCCGACCAGATGATGCTTTATAAATATGTGATTAAAAATATTGCCAAGAAACATGGAAAAACCGCCACCTTTATGCCCAAACCTGTTTTTTCAGACAACGGTTCAGGTATGCATGTCCATTCCAGTTTGTGGAAAGATGGCAAACCGGTCTTTGCCGGTGATAAATATGCGGGATTATCCGATGCAGCACTGAATTACATTGGCGGCATTTTGAAACATGCTCCGGCATTGATCGCCTTCTGTGCACCCACCACCAATTCTTATAAGCGATTGGTCCCCGGGTTTGAAGCCCCAGTCAATCTGGCTTATTCACAAAGAAACAGAAGCGCGGCCTGCCGTATTCCAATGTATTCGCCAAGCCCGAAAGCGAAACGGGTAGAATTTCGCTGCCCTGATCCATCCTGTAATCCTTATTTTGCATTTTCCGCAATTGCTATGGCAGGTATGGACGGCATTATCAATAAAATCGATCCAGGCGATCCGCTTGATAAAGACTTGTATGATCTGCCGCCGGAAGAACTAGCCCAGGTACCTCAAGTTCCAGGCTCTCTTGAAGGTGCGATTGAAGCGTTGGAAAAGGATCATGATTTCCTGCTGCAAGGGGATGTCTTTACCCAAGACGTGATTGACAAATGGATAGAATATAAACGTACCACCGAAATCGATGCTATACGCATGAGACCCCATCCATACGAATTCTTCCTTTACTTTGACTGCTAAGCCTATCAAGCCAAAAACTTAGTGTTTTTCAAAAACTCTTTGCCTTTATGAATGGTAAAGGGTTTTTCTCTCCGATGGGTGGGGCTGGAACACCCGGCGCTTCAGCCCCACTTTTTTACAATTCCCTCAATTATTTCGATTCTCCATCTACAAATAAAAATTAATCAATTTACAATACTAGCTAAACAATACAATCAGAAAAGCGATAATGAGACTTTGATTAACAAAAGATCATTCACCCTCATCGAATTATTAATCGTCGTAGCCATAATAGGTATTCTTGCCGCGATTGCAGTTCCCAACTTCATGAATGCCAGAATTCGCGCCAAGGTCTCAAGAGCCATGGCGGATCAACGGACCATGGAACAGGCCACGTTACAGTATTCAATGGATGCCAATGACAACCCACCTCATTCCCATGACATCAATCAGAATTGGTGGCTTACAACGCCGGTGGCCTATCTAAATGGATTTTTATATGACCCGTTTCAGGAAATACCTATTGCCCAGCAATTGTTCGATTCTGAAATGCGATTTACCAAACGGCAGTATCACTGGGATCCATATGATAAACGGTATTGGTCCGGACTGCAGCCTTCCTACTTCGACCCAAACGTGAATCCCGATTTTGGACCGCGAAGGCAGTCCATCGGGGTAATTTTCGGTTTAGGACCTGCGACCCAATATAAGGGAGCAGGGACACAGGATTGGCACCCTTATGAACCCTCGAATGGCCTTTACAGCATTGGCCTGATACGAAGATATGTTCCAGGGACACCCAAAGTAGATTTCGCAATGCCTTAATTTTACATCTGTCCTTCCCTTCAATAAACATACATTCTTATTTACCCAGCTTAACCCTTTTCATCTAAAAAGATATAATAATTGTTATGGATTAGAAATATTTCGCTATGAAGTAGTCAAACACGCATTGAAAATAAAATCAAAGTAGTTGACGATGTTCTATTTTTCCTATAATGTTTTTAATGGATAGAAATCTCTCTAATCTAATTGAAAAAACAAGGCAAACGGAGTTTAAGAATGCCAACATTTTCATACAAAGCATTGGATAAAGGTGGAAAAGAGATAAAAGGGAGTATCGAAGCCACCGGAGAAGAAGCCGTTGTCGAACGTTTGCGCAGCATGGGATATTTTGTCACCCAGGTGAATCGTTCAAAACAAGGAGTTGGACAAGTCGATATTTTCGATATCCCGCTAATCCGCTCCCTAGGCAAAATTATCACCCGGGGGAAGGTATCACTCAGACACGTCTCGGCTTTCTCCCGGCAGTTAGCTACCCTCATTGGAGCGGGTCTGCCTTTGTTAAGAAGCCTTCAAATTCTCCAAGAACAGGTGGAAGACAAAAACCTCAAAGAAGCCCTGGACGGTATTACCGCCTCAGTTGAAGGCGGAAGTTCACTTTCCGAGGCTATGGCCAAATACCCTAAGATTTTCAACCGGCTTTATGTGAACATGGTCAAAGCGGGTGAGATCGGCGGCGCACTCGAACAGGTTCTTGACCGGCTGGCTCTGTTCCAGGAGAAAAGCCAGGCGGTGCGTTCCAAAGTGAAGGGAGCCATGTGGTATCCCGCAGTGGTTATTTCCATCGCCATGACCGTCGTTGCTGTTATTTTGATCTGGGTTGTCCCGAATTTCGAAACCATGTTTGAGGGATTCGGTGCCGAACTGCCTGGACCAACCAGGATATTGATTAATATCAGCGATGCTCTAGTGACAAACTGGTATTTAATCCCAGTTTTCATTGTTGGAATGATTATTTTATATAAAGTTGTCAGCAGTACCAACACCGGGCGTTATTTTCTTGATAAAGCTTTCTTGAAATTACCGATTTTCGGATCCATTATTCAAAAATCCGCTGTAGCCCGTTTTTCGCGAACATTTGGAACGTTGTTGGATACAGGTGTTCCCATTCTGCAAACCCTGATCATCGTTAAAGATACGTCAGGAAACGAAGTGGTATCCCGGGCTATGATTGATATTCACGCTTCCATTCGCGACGGTGATACGGTTTCGGAACCGATGAAACAGTTCTCGATATTCCCGCCGCTGGTTGTGCACATGATCGCAGTCGGTGAAGAAACAGGCGCGTTGGATAAAATGCTTATCAAGGTCGCCGATGCCTATGAGCGAGAAGTTGATGACGCTGTGGACGGACTCGCCAAGTTGATCGAGCCGCTGCTGATCGTCGGCTTGGGAGGTGTTATTGGAGCAATTGTTGTCTGTTTGTATCTGCCAATTTTCAGTATCTCCAATGCCATCGGGCAATAAAACATAACCATACGATTTACAACCCGTTGGGAAATATTTTCCAACGGGTTGTGTTATCGAAGTAAAAGTAAAACCTTCTGAACATTCTTTCTCCCTGAAAAAACTATGAACCGAAAGGATATTGGACAATGCCCTTAACCGCTGAAGTGACAGAGCAGGGTATATTGCGCGTGAAATCGCCGTCATTCAAACCAGGGGATGAGGTTATTCTGGAGACAAGTGAAGGAGGGATTCGCAATGCTAACAAAGGCCGGTGGTCAGATATAGAAAAAGTGCTTGCTAAGGCTGATACACTGGATTTTCCGCGCCGCACACACGAGGAAATCATCCGCGACCTTCACGAGTTGAGAGGTTGAGTGGATGAACCGCGCCTATCTTGATACTTCAGTGTGGATTGCACGCACCGAGGGAATACCGGCATACCGTGATTTGGTGCGAAAAGAATTGTCAGCGTTGATGGAAAACGATTGGCAATTTTGCCTTTCTGATTTGGTAGCGCTTGAGGTGCTTATCAAACCATCCCGTCAAAACCAACCAGAACTCGTTGATATATACAATGAAGCTTTTTCAGAAGCAATCTACTTTGCTACTTTTGATATGGTGTTTCACCACGCCCTTTTGTACGCCCAAAAAGATGGCCTTAAAGCGTTGGATGCGATCCATGTCGCCTTTGCTATTAACTACGAATGCGAACTCTTCGTCACAACGGATCCGGATTTTCGCCCCCTCCAAAGTCTCCCTCTCCACTGGATTGACTTGAGCCAGGCAGTTTCTCAGTAGATATTTTCATAACTAATCCATACACGGGTAGTTTTTTGGAGAAAGGAAACTTTTTTGCGCAGACCCTGTGTCTGCCAATCGGGAGATTCTAATGTGAAGGAGATATCGTTATCCCTCCAATGGTACATACTGCTCGCCAATTTGCACCGCTATGCGGCTGCCCAGGGCTTTGAGAATTTTGGAAAGGTTTGCGAGCGTGATATTCGTGCGATTGCCGGAACGAATATCCTGGATCACGCTTGGTGAAACCTCAGCCGCTTTGGCCAATTCCCGCACGGATAGTTTCTCTTCTTCCATGAGTTGCAAAATAATTTCAGAGAGCGCAAACGCCTGATACTCCATTTCAAATTGCTCTCTGAATTCCGGATCTTGCATGAGCCTATCATAAGTTGATTTTGGTTTGGTTGTTTGTTTTATAGGTTTACATTCAGATGTTTTCATAGTAGGTTCCTTCTTTAATACGTTGCTCGTAATTTGTCCGGCGTGACAATGCCTTCTGTTTTTCTTGTCGGGGAAGCTTATCCGTTTTCTTCTCAAAAGCGTTGGTAATGATGATTTTTTACCAGAAAAGAAAAAACACAAGAATCGGTCTGGTTGAGGCTTGAACGCGTACACTTGATCGCCTTCGTACCGGAATATAGTTTTATCAAAAACCTTTCCTATATCACCCATGTGTCTGAGCAAGGCAAGCACCTTGCGCCGACGTTCTGCAGGTAAATGGCGATAGTAATCAAACGCCTCACTGTAGCCGCGCTCATCACAGTACCACTCAATGGTAAAGTACGGGCCTTGATAGGCGATGATTTCTCGCCGTTGCTCTGTCATGTAAATACTGTACCAAAGTATTGGTACAATGTCAAATGGCTAACTCCGTACAAGGTACATCGCGGATTTTTGCCCAAACTGCCGAAAAGGTTAATTCGGAAATTCTTTGATCGCGCTTTCCGTTTTATATGGAACAATTCACAGAACAGTGAGTTTTAAAAAGACACTTCTATATTCCCGAAAAGCCCGATATAATGTTTAGTTCACTAAAATGACCGAATAAATTGCACCGATTCAATATCTTAAATAATTTTTATTGATACGTTCTTCATCCAGGAAATAATTCCGAATCAAGAGCATAATAGAAAATATGTCTTTAAATAAACCCGTTATAGTTCAAAGCGATAAAACAATTTATCTAGAAGTGGATTCGCCTGTATTCGAAGAGGCTCGTGATGTTCTCTGTTCATTCGCCGAACTCGAAAAATGCCCCGAACATATACACACCTATCGCTTGTCACCCTTATCCTTATGGAATGCAGCCAGCGCCGGTTTGGCGGCGGACACGGTATTAGAGAATTTAAAGTATTATTCCCGCTATCCAATCCCAGGTAACGTTGAAGCGGACATTATTGAATATATGAACCGCTATGGCCGGTTGATTCTGGAGAGGACAGAGGACGGTCTTGTGCTCCGCAGTAATGACCCTTTGCTGCTGGAACAAATCAGCCACCACAAAAAAACCAGTCCTTATATTGAAGAAGCCATCGATGAACATACCTTGAAAGTCGGCAAAGGATATCGAGGGCATTTAAAGCAGGACTTGGTAAAAATCGGCTTTCCCGTTAAAGACCTGGCTGGATATGTTGAAGGCGCTCCCTGCAATATCTCCCTGCTCACAACGACAAAAAGCAAACAGGAATTCCGTCTTCGAGACTATCAACGTTCAGCCGTTTCTGCATTTTACCGGGAAGGCAGCAGCGCCGGAGGCAGTGGTGTCGTAGTGCTGCCCTGCGGAGCCGGGAAAACAATGATCGGGCTAGGCTCCATGAGTGCAGTCAAAAGCCACACTTTGATTGTGGTGACCAACATTGTCGCTTTGCGGCAATGGAAACGTGAACTACTGGACAAAACCAATCTGGAAGAAAACATGATCTGCGAATACAGCGGAGAGCGAAAAGAGATCGGCCCCGTAACCATCGCAACCTACCAGATTCTGACTTCCCGGAAAAAGAAATCCGAAGATTTTCCTCATCTGAATTTATTTGAAGACCACGATTGGGGATTGATCATTTACGACGAGGTTCATCTACTCCCAGCCCCTGTTTTCCGCGTGACGGCAGACATTCAAGCGCGCCGCCGATTAGGACTTACAGCCACATTGGTTCGTGAGGATAACCTGGAAGGAGATGTCTTCAGCCTGATTGGACCAAAATGCTACGATGTTCCCTGGAAAGTATTGGAAAAGGAGGGCTGGATTGCCTCGGCGGAATGCCATGAAATCCGGGCATCCCTCCCGATGGAAAAACGTAAGGATTATGTCATTTCTCCACCACGTGCCCAATACCGGATTGCATCGGAAAATCCATTGAAACTCGATGTGCTTGAATATTTATTAAATCGGCATCCGGATGAACGGGTATTGATTATTGGACAATATTTGCGTCAGATACGGGTAATCGCTTCGGCGCTTAAAATCCCATTGATTACGGGTCAAACTCCCAATACTGAAAGAGAAACGCTTTATGAATCTTTCCGGAATGGGGAAATCAAAAGATTGGTGGTTTCAAAAGTGGCCAATTTCGCCATCGATTTACCGGAAGCCTCAATCGCCATTCAAATTTCAGGCACATTCGGTTCACGCCAGGAAGAAGCGCAGAGACTGGGCCGGATTTTACGGCCGAAGGAAGATGGCCGAATCGCTCATTTTTATTCAATTATCACCCGGGATAGCTCTGAATGTGAATTTGCCCAAAAAAGGCAGCGTTTTTTAACTGAACAAGGTTACCGCTACTCCGTCCAAAACATGGAAGATCTGTATAATGAAACCAGATCATTGACTGGTACCAGTCTTGACTCTTAAGATAATGAACCTATACACCATCCTCACTCATATTCCACATGAATCCTTACGCCAACTTGCGGGCGAATTTGGTGTCTCTTTGATGTCTCCCTCCAAAAGAAACCTAATCCATGATGTCAGCGCCCGTTACCGGGATCAGGAATTTATGTCTGAACTGTTTTCTGAACTCTCGGAAGAAAGCCAGGGACTGCTGCGCTCGCTTGTTTATTTCACGGATCCCTCTTCAGAACGAATAATCATTCCACCGCTTTTGGTGAAAACATGGTGTACGGCAAAGCCGCTGGAAACATTGCTCGATGAAATACAAAGCAAAGGATTACTTTTCCATAATTTTGAAGATGATGAACGAGTTATTTTACCCAATGATGTTCGCCGCATACTTCGTTCTCTCTTTCAGACGGAATACACTCTTTTCCCGCTCTATATGAAAGATAGCGAAGAGACTCAGCCCAATAATCAGTCGATTGAGGCGATATTTCATCTGCTTTCTGTTTTGGCCCATAAGCGTGTTCAAATTACTCAAAAAGGAGCCGTCCATAAAAAAATCATCGAACTATGGAAACAGCGATTTGATACGAGTTCAGTGGAGGTAACTTTTTTCGATACTCTATTCTCTTTTGGGATGAGCCGAAATCTAGTTACGCTGCAAAACAATGTATACAAACCCGCCGAGGTTGCTTCAGAGTGGTTCTCACTCAGTGAAACTGAAATGAAATTCGATTTATGGCGGTACGTGCTGAATTCAATCATTTTGCAGGACAAGGTATATCAGCAATTATTAACCTTGTTATTCCATGCTGAAAAAACAATCCTGGATTCATCATCTATTCCGGTTTTCAGTACTCAAGTTCTTGTTGATTCTTTTTCTTATGTGGCCAAACCGATGGACATTATGAGTTCCGAGTTTACCAGCCGGGTCAATGAGTTCCTATCGCTCATGAATTTTTTGGGAATTATCAATCTGAATTCTCAAGAAATGCCTACCGAGTTTGAATTCACTCCTGCCGGTATTCAGATTTTATTTAATGAAAATAACTTTTCCAAAAAGGGTAAACAGCTACTACCATCTGAGCCTTGCACGCTGCAAGCCAATTTTGAAATCCTGGTTCCCCCCACGGTAAACTATGCAACACTTTGGAAACTGGATCAATTATCCGAATTCCGCCAACGGGATGTCATAACTCGCTTTTGCTTTACCCGCCAAAGCATTACTCACGCCATGCGTCTGGGGTGGTCAACACATGACGTATTATCGTTTATTGAAGAACTGACTTCTGGCAGAGTCCCGGACAATGTTCGTTTCAGTTTAGAAGAATGGTGTGAGAAGTATGGTGAAATAACGTTGAAACGGACAGTTGTGGTAGAATGTTTGAACAGCGAGTTGGCCGATGAAATTTCTCATATTCCCCAAATAGCTGAGCTATTGGAAAAGCGAATTTCCAAGACACATTTCATGGTGAGGGAAAACGAGGCGCGCAGATTGATGCGCCTCCTCCAAAATCACGGATATGAACCCGCCCCAATTCACTGAACGTTCAACATAAGGGAGTTACTGGGTGCCAAGGGTATGTTTTTTATACCCTTGCGGTGACACGTCAAAGGTGTAAACGACACATCTTTGGCACCCATTTCATACTTATTTCGTTTCCAACACCGTCTTTCCTTGGCCTTCAACAATCTTATGAACTTGATCGATGCCAGCCACTTCGAACGTCTCCACTTCTCCATGAGGCCATTTTACAATGATGGATTCAACTTCAGTTGATTTCCCCAAACCGAACCTCATAGTCAATTCTGATTGTGAAGCATAGCCGAAACTGCCTCGATGATAGTGTTTAACTTCCTTGTCAGGTGTTTTGACTGTTACCCATGATCCCAAAGCGGTACGATTGGATGTAGTACCAACCAGATCGACACCGATCCAATGATTTTTTGATACTCCCAGGTTCTCATAAATCGCCGGCTTGTCATCCATATTGCTGACGACGATGTCTTGATCACCGTCACCATCCAAATCTCCGTAGGCACAACCGCGAGAAGATAGTTTTAACTGAAACACCTCTCCGCACTGCTCGGAAACATCCTTAAAATTCCCCTGTCCATCATTGAGAAACAATTGGTTCTTCTGTTTATAACCGATTTTGGCGTCCGTCTGATCCACCTGGGGAATCACATGGCCGTTGGCGATAAAAAGATCCAAATCGCTGTCATAATCCACATCGATAAAAAGGATTGACCAGCTCAGATGATGGATGGAGTCGAAATAGAGATTGGCTTCTTTTGATGCATCTGTAAAAAAACCATCGCCTTCGTTCTTATAAAAGGTGTTATAGTCTTGAGCATAATTCATGACAACAATATCTTCGGTACCGTCACCGTTCAGGTCGCCGCAGTCGACTCCCATACCGGATTGCACTTCGCCCATACCGCTGTAACTCAAACCTGCGAACATTCCGAATTCTTCAAATGTGCCGTCCGCATTGTTACGGAATAGATAATTAGGGGTTACATCGTTGGTCACATAAATGTCCGGCAATCCGTCAAGATCGTAATCCCAAAAAAACACGCCAAGACCGAAAGCATTCTCCACACTGCGGATACCGCATTCTTCACTAATATCTGTAAAGGTTCCGTCTCCGTTATTACGGTAAAACACGTCGGGAATGGAAGTAAGCCCTTTAGGGCCGCAGTGGATATCGATCTCACCGCCCAACGTGCAACTGGCCCGTTCTCCACGTTTGGGGATCTTTTTGTGATCAAAATCAAGATAACGGGCGACATATAAATCCAGGTCACCATCCAGGTCATAATCACCGAACGCGCATCCGGATCCCCAATTATCCGAATTCACTCCAGCCTGCTTGCCCACTTCGGTAAAAGTGCCGTCACCATTATTCCGGTAGAGAAGATTCGGCCCCCAATTCGTGACATATAGATCGAGATCCCCGTCATTGTCATAATCCGCCACCGAACTACCGACCCCCCATTCTGTACTTCCCAGCCCCGCTTCCTCAGTTACATCCGTAAATTCCCAGTTGCCTTCGTTTCGAAAGAATTTATCGGTTGGATGACGGTCATCCGGTTTCAGGTCCAGATAAGAAGCATTGATCATGTAGATATCCAGGTCCCCGTCGTTATCGTAATCGAACAATGCGACACCTGAGCCGTTAACCTCGATAATCCAATCCTTCTCCTTGGTTCCCGATTCATATCGAAAAGGTAAATTCGCTTTATCGGCCGCATCGGCGAATTGCGGAATGAAAACGTCCTGCGCGCTCGAAAGCGTATGGAACTGAACAACAAAAAGCACAATAAAAGTATAAAAATAAATTAAGGACAATGATTTTTTCACTCTCATCATAGGTGTCTGATTTCAATCAGTAAAAACAAAAACATTGATTCATTTTTTTCAATGAATTATCAGGTTGGTTATTTTAAATGAAATTATTTTTCCTTTGAAGGCGATAATTCGATCTGGGCTAGAGAGTGGTCTACTTCTTTTTCAAAGTTATGTTGTACTTGCCCGGCTTTCGCGATTTTGATCAGATTCAATCGCTCGAAGATTTTCACTGGTTGATCCATCATTTCGATAACACGAACGAGATTTTGACTCTCTTTCCGGTTACCTTCATACGCTCTCAGCGCATACTGCAACGCGGATTCATGATCACCGAATTTTTCGTGAATTCGGGACAATTCCAATAAAACCGGAATCGATTCCGGCCATCCCAGGCGGTTGGCCTCAATCACTTTCTCCCGGGCAATCTTGATAGCCTGCTGAACGTTTTTTTGTGTCTCTTTGATTTCATCCAGGTCTTCGGCTTTTCCTGTTTGGGCCAACGCATATCGGGCAGCAGTGGTTATCAATAAAGAACAATTCGGATCCGCCTTCAAAGTTTCGTTATAAAGCGTTTCAGCCTTCTCTTGTTTCCCCATTCGGCAAAGGCATCGTACTTTGGCCATTTTGGTAACAGGATCATCATAATCATCCGGAAGACTTTCAAGAACAGTCAATGCTTTTTCATATTCACCTTGTTCCACATAAGCCCGCGCCAGAGAAGCATTGACAGTGGGTGAAGGGTTTTGAATGTCCTTCAGATACGTGACAGCCTTTTGGGGCTGGTTTTTGATGTCGAGATAATATGTACCGATTAATGTTTTTATAGATTTTCTTAAAGCGCTGCCTTCTTCGCTGTTCTCATAGAGTGATACAGGTTCTTCCGGTTTATCCTGACGAAGCAGCACCTTCATTAAATCAACCTGAATGGATTCTTTCTCTGTTGACTCCACACGGTCAAGAAGATTCTGGTAGACTTCTTCCGCTTTGCAGGCTTGCAAGGTTGTCAGATAATGACGCGCCAGGTTCACCTGCGCTT
>CAZXSQ010000084.1:9465-17337 GCA_964643335.1 uncultured bacterium | reverse complement strand
AATCCCTCATTATGGTTCCCAATAATACTGATCCCAAACGAGGAATTGGGATATCGCTATAGACATGAAATTCAGTGGCTTTCGTCTCGATTAATACGATGCGTTTCATTAAAAAACGATTCCTTTCTTCCAGTTCAACACGTTACTACGGGGGCTTAAACATTATTATCAACAGCTGCTGTATGTTAGGGATTTCTGAACAAAATTATCGATATGATTGTACGAAGGTCAAATGGAAAATTTACCACACATATCGCCTTAATGCAAATACATTTTCATCTTCGCTTTATTATACTTCACTTATCAAATTTTTGAATCATTATCCCGAGAAAAAACATGATAAATTCAAAATACTTTATCGGCGGCTTATTCCTTTTGCTAGGGAAAGAATATTCTGTGAACGATCATTTATGGTTTTATTTTTGTTCATGAGGGACGGTGGAAATTATGACTTTTGTATGCATGAAGCAACTCTTTCTTCAGCGGTTTGTTTTCATCCTGCCTTAATTCTGGATCACGTTGGTACATCTCTTGAGCAGCCCGATGAGCGTTTTTCAAGAGATCACGGTCATTCAGAGGATCACCAATTTTGAATTTTAAATGACCGCTTTGCTTTGTTCCAAAAAATTCGCCTGGGCCGCGCAACTTCAGATCTTCTTCGGCGATTTTGAAGCCGCCGCGTGTTTGTTCAAGCGCCCTCATTCGGTGTTCAGCCACTTCGGAAATGGTGAAATGAGTAACTAGAATACAATAGGATTTTATAGTTCCTCGTCCTACTCTTCCTCTTAACTGGTGAAGCTGCGCCAGGCCAAAACGCTCTGCTCCTAAAATAACGATGACCGTGGCATTAGGCAGGTCTACTCCAACTTCGATAACTGAGGTCGCCACCACAACATCAACATATCCTTCCCGAATTTGCGACATTAATTCGCTTTTTGTTTCAGGGGAAAGCCGTCCATGAAGCGATTCCACTCTGCGATGAGGCAAAAACGTTTTAGTAAGCCGTTCGAAAAGTTCATCGGTGGAGGGGAGATTCGGCAAATTTTCAGAGGACTCTATAATCGGGCAAACCACATAAGCCTGCTGACCCGCCTCAATTTTTTCGTCCACAAATTTCCATACCTTTCGTTCATTTTCCCACGTGGTCCACCGTGTAATAAGCGGTGGACGTCCGGGCGGCAAAGAGCGTATGACTGAATTGTCCATATCGCCGAACATGGCAAGAGATAAAGTTCGTGGAATCGGTGTGGCCGTGGCCACCAGTAAATCCGGGTGAATTCCTTTTTCGAGAAGTTTTTGACGCTGATTCACTCCGAATTTGTGTTGTTCATCCACGACAACCAGTCCAAGTCTCGAGAATTCAACACGCTCTTGAAATAAAGCCTGCGTCCCGACTACAATATGGGTCGATCCCTCAGCTATGGATTCAAGTGTAGCTTTGGATTCTCTTGCACCGGCACCGCTGGTTAACACAGAGACCATCAATTGGGGGATACCTTCAGTCAATTTTTTAATAGTCGCTGCATGTTGATGTGCCAGAATTTCAGTCGGAGCCATCAAGGCGGCTTGGTATCCACTGGCAACGGAAAGAATCATTGCATAAAGCGATACAACTGTTTTGCCGGACCCTACATCACCTTGAAGCAGCCGGTTCATGGGCAGAGAGGAACACATATCATATTGAATCTCCCGGCAAACCCTCTGCTGATCGAGAGTTAGTTCGAACGGCAGGTGCTTCAAAAAAATCGCAGGCCAATGTGACGGAGAATCATAATCGAGATCGGCAAAAATCTGTTCAGAGAGAGGATCCGGATGTGGGGGAGTATGAGATAAACCTTCGATTTTCTTGATCTTCGCCCGATATCGAAGAAGTA
Organism: uncultured bacterium; assembly: GCA_964643335.1. Taxonomy (GTDB): domain Bacteria; phylum Hinthialibacterota; class Hinthialibacteria; order Hinthialibacterales; family Hinthialibacteraceae; genus CAZXSQ01. The sequence goes on along the minus strand of CAZXSQ010000084.1, from coordinate 15,463 downwards.
TAAACTGATGAAGAAAAAATTCTTCGAATATCAACCGCTCACGGGCTTTACACCATAACGATTCAGCATTTATCGAAGATTGCCTAAATTCTTGGTTTTCTTTCAGTAAATCATCTTGTAAGTTATCTGGTAGAGATATGTCAATATCCGTCGGTGCCCCTTCACCCGGCTGGGGATGATGTAGTATACGAAAAGTATGGGCACGATCAGGAAAGTTATGTGGTTCAAGGATAAAACGTGGAAGAAATTCTTTCAAACAAGAATCAAATCGGTCAAGAGCGTTATGTATTATTTTCCGAAGAACCGCTTGGCTCAATCCCTCGGAAAGCGGATAGATTGGCTGGATTTCTGAATAAAGTTCGTCACTCCCTTCCACTATCTTAAACTTTGGGCTGGACATTTGCAGATAGTGATCATAAAGGTCCACTTTTCCATGAAGTAACAAAGTCTCTCCGTTGTGTATAATGTTCTCCAAATAAGGTTGATTGAACCAGACGACCTGCATCGCTCCGCTTTGATCCTCAACCACGACCTGAAAAATATGGTGCACCTTGCTTTTGCTTCGAGGAAGACGGTCTTCACGGTTCACCACTTTGCCTAAAACCGTTGCGACCTGCCCCGGCTGCAAGTGACGGATAGGAACTCGGGAATGAAAATCCTCATACCGTCGTGGTATATGCCACAACAAATCACGAACGGTGTGAATATCAAGTTTCTCAAAGGAAGCGGCCCGGCTCGGTCCCACTTTCGGGCAAAACTGAATGGGAGTATCCAGCCCTTCTTTGGGAATGTTCACTTTATTCTTTTCCGCGTTCTGAACTTTAACCGTTTTCCTGTTCATTCTGCCGTATTTTTATATCGCTCTATTTCGACTCCGACGATCCCATCAAAATCTTGAATACAACTCTCCAACTTCACGGCCTTGATTTTAACCGACTCTCCTCCCATATCAAAAACAACATCCGCAATTCTTTCACAAATTGTTTCCAGCAATATAAATTCTTCCTTATCGGCCATCTCTTTTATCCGATAGTAAGCCGCTTCGTAATTCAAAGTATCAGACAATTTTTCTGTCTTGGCCGCTTTTCTTGTATCGAATCCGATTCGGATATCAAGCTGTATCGGCTGCCTTTTCTTTCTCTCTGAGGGTTTTGCGCCTATGTGCATCTGCAATTTGACATTTTCTAAAAGAATTTTGTCACTCATTTTTTACTTCTTTCTTCCTAGCCGGCAAGAATTTCCCTTCTGTTTATTGTATCTGCAAATTATCCAATTACTAAAAATAAATCTAACCTCTTGAACAATATCACTTTACGAGAAGAATCCTCTTTGCCCTTCAACATCAATATCAAGCCATTTGTTTGGCACTTCCTTTGCTTCTGTTGGGACTAAAGCCTGTTCCACCGAAAGGCCGGAGTGCCAATATTCCTAACCACGGAAGGTTATTATGGGGCAAGCATCATTGATTGATATCCCAATTTTTTTGCCTATCTCTGATGTCGAGGGTAAGGCGGCTGGAATTAAGAAAACGGATTCCAAAACCAATGATCTTTCCTTCGATAATATATTAAAGACATTTAAAGAACTCAAAGCCGATCTCACTTCCGACGGGAAAACTACAAAAAAGCTCAACAGATTATCAAATTTAAACCTGACCTTTTCCAATGATGCGAGTGAAGCACAATCGGAAAAGCCGATCAAGATGATCAAATTGCCTAAAGGCGCTGCGAGAATTGACGGGGAGGGCAATCTACGCATCTCGATCGAAGCGATCTGGTCTCAATTGCGAAAAATGAAACAGGAAGGGAATGATTCCAGTGATGAAAATGCCATAATTGCTGCACTTTTATCAGGAAAAGGTTTAACCGGTCAACTCGTTGATTCTGAGGAAAACACATCACCCGAAAAAAACACACAAAACTCTGCACAGGATGTAATCCCTGAAAATAAAGTCGTACAATCAAAATCTCCCAATATCTCAACTGATAATTCTCTTATAAAACAATTAAAAAATAATGTTCAAATTCCTCTGACCAATGCCGATATAAAAGAACCCAACTTAAAAAACACTAATTCTAAAGAAACAATACAAGATATATCCCAAATCCCCAAAAACATTGCAGGAAAAACTGCTTTGATTAATAAGCCCCCTGAAATCTTGTGGAACTCAGAAACAGCCCAAAAATTAATCAATATTATAAAAAATGAAAATCCTGCACAGAATGCTGAAAAGACAAAAACTCTATTAACAGAATCTGCAATACACGAAGTTAAAAAGCCTGATACCAGTTCTTTCAGTGATGAAAAGATAAACAAAGCCAACGGTGAAAAGCAGGAAACAAAGACGAAAGAATTCTTTTTTGCTACTGAAAAAAAGGATCAAAAAGATGTAAAAAATACTCAGCAACATGAGATATCGAAGGATACCTTAAAAAATACTCAGCAACACGAGATATCGAAGGATACCTCAAAAAATGCCCAACACCATGAGATAAAAGCCAAGAATATCGAATTAAATAATCAAAAAATTGAAATTAAAGCCGAGGAGAATCCTAAGGCTGAGAGAGTATCAATCAAAGATATTCCAAAAGAAGTATCACATGGTAAAGAGATTAAAAGACAGCCAAATACAGATTCAAAATCATTTAATCCTTCTTCTGCGGAAGAAAACTTTAGGGTAAAGGAATTTTTATCAAAAGAGTCAGAAATCATATCATCTTCAAAAGAAGGAGAAAAGATATCCTCAAATAATTCAGATAGTAAGGTTTCTAGTTCAAAAGAGGTACAACAAGACAAAACAAATAATACGATTCATTTTACAAAGATTTCCGATGGAGTACTTAAAACAAAGGAACAAAAGAATGTCTCATCATTGGAGAATCAGCCGCGGGTGATTCCAAAAACTGTACAGCCCGAAGTTAAAAATATAGATTTATCGCATTTTCAGGCAAAAGATTCCGGAACCGGCGAAATTAAAGGAAACATTTTGCCTGCGAACCAGTCTGACAAGGTTTTACCCAATACAGATGAAACAAAAATTTATCTAATAACTCGATCTGATGATGGAAGCAAAGAAAATAAATTCATGCTTCTGGTTGATCCGGAGGATCTTCCCAAAAGTGAGATCAATAAAAATCAACTGCTCATTCTCTTCTCTTCCGTAAAACCTGTTGTGGACAAAATGAAAGCGGAAAACTCCCAAGTTGAGGTGGATTCATCAAAAACAGTTAATTTGAAACAAACCGATGTTGTTGCGACAAACAAAACTGAAGAGAAAGACACTACAAAAGATGAGAAAGATAAATCTTTTGATCTTAAAGATCAAAAGCGCTCAATGGGCCGCACACCTCTTGTAACCGAATCCGGTTTGCAATTATCCCGAAGTCTTGAAAATTCCGACACCAAAATTCAAACACAAATGAAAGTTCAACTCGAGCAAACGGTTTTGAACAATATGAACGACAGCCGTGTGGTCCAGACTCCGCCTCCTCAAGTTGAGGAAATGGTATCCACTCAAAAACCTATGCCGGAAACACCAGTTAACGTGACTTCCACTGAGTCAAATAACACAACGAGCAAGGTTGAAAACAGCCTACCGCCCAGCAGTATGGCTAAAGTCTATTCTGAACAAATCCAAAAATACCAGGAAACATCAGCCCAGCAAATTGTCCGTGCGGTTCATGGATCGCTGGGTACTGGCCGAAGCCACATAAACATTCGATTGGTTCCGGAGTCACTGGGGACTTTAACGGTTCAACTCAAAATGAATGCGGGAGTACTCAGCGCTCATATCACGGCCCAAAACGAGCGAACTCATGCGATGCTGGAGAAAGGCCTTTCTACACTTCGCGCGGCTTTCGATGAACAGGGTATCAAAGTAGACCGTCTTGCCATTGTCAAAGAAACCACAGATATGAAACAACATACGGATTCAAATAAAGAAGATCGATCCGGCCGATCCGGTAAATCCAATTCGGAAAACAGCAGCCGCTTTGGCCAGAATTCGAGAGAGAATGATCAACAACAGCGCCAAAACTGGTTTGCTCATTGGCGAGATCAATTGTCAACCATGGACTATTTCATGTAAAACCTTATGAAAAGTAAAACAATAATTATTTATAAAGGCAGGTGATACAAAGATGAGTGTAAATGGTATGGGTAATTTGGAGGCCATGTATGCACCTCAAACTCAAACGCAGAATCTAGGCTCGGATCAGGTAAAACGGGAAGATTTTCTTCGCCTGTTGGTTGCTCAATTACAACATCAGGATCCTCTTAATCCAGTCGAAAACCAGGAATTTGTGGCTGAATTAGCCACATTCAGCTCACTGGAACAACAAACGAATCAAACCAAATTGTTGGAGCAACTTGTCGACGCAGATAAGTCCAACTACACTTCGCAGGCTTTATCCATGCTGGGAAAAGATGTAGTGGTGGCTCAAAACAAATTCATCCATCAACCTGGTCAAGAAACAGAATTTGTCTTTCAATCCCCCAGAGCCGGTGAAGTCATGGTCCAGGTGACCTCTGAATCAGGAAACGTAGTTTATACGGACACGGCCTTGGCGGCTCAACCGGGTCAAAACACCTATACATTCAACGGAGAAAACGGGATTGGACAATCTCTGCCTCCGGGCATGTATACCATTACCTTTGGTGGTTCCATGGACAACCAAGGGAATTTGTCTGAATATCCGGCTTTCTTGAAGGGTGAGGTTGAGGGCGTATCATTCATGGACGGCGTTCCCATGTTGAATGTGAACAATCAGCCGGTGCCCTTCACTGCTGTACAAGCCGTAATGGAAAGGGGTGATACTGAATGAGCGGATTTACCATTCCACCACCGGGAATGATTCCCCCTCCGGCGATAACGGACTTTCTCCAATCGCCGTCTGTGGGGATGCGGGCTGTTCCTGATGAAGGGGAATCTTTTTCGGATGTATTGTCCAACGTCATGAATCCACCGGATCTGGATGTACGGTTCTCTTCCCATGCGAAAAACAGGGTTCAATCCCGAGGCATCGACATCGACCGGGAAGACGTTCAGCAATTGGAAAAAGCCATTGAATTGGCCAAAGAAAAAGGAGCGCATGATTCGTTAGTCATGATTGATGGCAACGTATTTATAGTGAATGTGGATTCACGAACTGTGGTCACAGCCATGAACAATATGGAAAGTCGTGGAGGGGTCTTTACCAATATCGACAGTACTATCTTTATGTCCTGAAATCGCACCCATTTTCATTTTACTTCAGGGCCGGACCTCTTTGAGGAGGCCCTGCAAGCCGCTGAACGATTGAAGCGGCTGATAAACAAGCAAGTTCGGACTGAAAGCAATCCTGTTCATGGATGAACAGGGAAGTCCATTCACCTTATGACAGGGAGGTCATACCACCATGACAGTACGTTCTCTTTTCGTCGGTTTGACGGGTCTCAACGCAATGGGGCACGACATCGATGTCATCAGCAATAACATCGCAAATGTCAATACCGTCGGTTTTCGGGCCGGACGGGCAGAATTTGACGACATTTTTTATCAAACCATGTTTTCCGGAGCCGGTGCCACAGGAAACCGGGGAGGCGTCAATCCCCGGCAGGTTGGTACCGGAGTTCGCCTGGGAAGCGTAGACACCATTTTCACTCAAGGAAGTACGGATACAACCGGGCGCCTGATGGACCTCAGCATCGAAGGTGACGGCTTCTTTGTCCTCACAGACGATGGGGGACAACGTCACCTTACTCGTGCGGGAAACTTTTCTCTTGACAGTGAGGGATACATCATCGATCCGGGTACAGGCTATCGACTTATTGGTTTAACTGCCAGTGAAGATGGTGTAATCCAAGATACGGAAGCCGCTTCCGAACTGCAAATCGATTTCTCTCAGAGTGCACCGGCTAGGGCGACGGAGAATATTATCGCCGCTGGAAATTTTGATGCCAGAATCGGCAATCCTACTAATACTGATCCCAGTGCTGATGTATCCTGGGCGCATCGGAC
>CAZXSQ010000084.1:0-9455 GCA_964643335.1 uncultured bacterium | reverse complement strand
CCTGCTGGGTGTTTTTAATGAAGGAGGAACTCCTTTTGGCCTGATCAATGGAGATGTAATTCGATTTGAAACGGGTTATATGGAATTGAGTGACCCACCCGATAATGTACAAAGTCCTATCGACCTTTCCTCCATTGATGTCGGCCACGGTGAAGGAGTTGTGATGACTATAACTTCTTCTACCACCGTCGAGAATCTTCAAGAAGCTTTCAACAATTTCATCTCTTCCACCATGACCCAAATCAGCCCGGGATCAGCCAGCGGCATTAAAGTCAATTATGATAATTCCAATGGAAATTTTGAATTCACAAACACTGGCAACAATGCACTGAATGGTATAAGAATGGGTCTGGCACCAAGAAGGGATAATGGTACCGATCCCCCCGAGGAAGCCAATCGGCTCATTGGTAATTTGTTTACAAATGAAGGGGATCCCAACTTGACACGCACATTGGATGTGCCTGCTGAAGAAGTGGTTCGCACAGAGCATATACGGCGTGCGGATTCTACTTCTTCAATCGATGTTTTCGACTCGCAGGGCAATGCTCATACGGTCAGCACAGGGCTGGCTGTCGAGACGCAAACGCCTCCTGCTTCAAGTGAAACCACTGTCGATATATTGAGAGACGAGCAGGGGCGTCTGTTGATCCCCGGCGGAGTTGTCCCACCCAGTCCGGAGTTTAGTGATCCGGTACTGGATGCCGCCACCAACACGGCTGTTTTTTCAGCACACCAGATCAGCAACGTTGTCGCTACACAAGGTATTTATTCCTTTGAAGACGGCAGCGGCAACTTGATCTCGATGAGGTTATCCGATGGCGCCATCTCGTTCAATGGAACTGATTTCGTTTCCCCTATACTTGCCAGCGGACAGGTCGATGAAGAATTCACCAACAATGGCATTGATGTTACCGGTGATTCTATGTTAAATATCGCTAATGGTTCGAACAGTGGAGGAGGTCTTCTTGGTGATGAGGGATTCTCTGAATCCACAACATTGGAAGATATTCGCAGCAACATTGAAACCCGAATTAATGCTTCTATTCGCCAGGTAGCCTCAAGTATCAGCAATATCGATCCCAATACCGTCGTGCGGCTCAATGTCCCCGCTGGTGGATTCACCGCCCCCAGCGATTTTCCGGAAAATCCCATCACGGTTGAACTGACGGAAGACGGGAGTTTCACATTCAGATCCAATTTGGGGAGTTTGGGGGCTGTTGCTTCAACAAATGAAACATACCTCGAAAATATAACGAGTTCGCGTGATAGCGGGAATGAGGGAGCCTGGCCCAGTGAAAACGAACTCGGCCTGGTTTTGGATTTGGCCGCCCAAACCCGATCTGTTCGGGTTAGTACGGTTGATCCAGGCGATACAACCGATACCGATGATGATTTTGCGGATGGCCGCGTCGATGAAAATTATAATGACGGTGGAGGAATAACCGGATTCATTCAATCCGTCGATCCGTTTGGTGATATCGATAATGTCTTCCAAATTGGTAACACTGACTATGAAGTTCTGGATACAGACGGGGATTTTGAAATCGGTGATCCAACCACAGAACCACCTGCCGGCATTCAGGATTCCGGCGTTCACCTAGTGGCTTTGAGTTCAGGAACCTTCGGTTCCAGTGATGACTTGTCTACCTCAAATTTTAGTAATTACCAAGCATTTGCGCCTCAGGATACCGCTTTTCGTGCACTATTCAATCAACGCGGCTATGGCCTCGCTGGGAACTTCGACGGCTCTCCTGGAATCGATCGCACAGAAGATGTTCCAATCGGTGTAGTCGCCAATGCCTCTGATCCTACAGCCTTTGAAATCAATACGTTCCATCGAGATGGCCAAACTCGTAACACGGTTAATTTCCAGGTAGCGGTTCCTAATGACTATCGAACCATTCCTTCACAGACCACAGGAACGTTATTATTTGATCCTCAAGGCCGCTTTCTGAGTTATGGTGATGAACAAACTCCGACCGTGTCTTTCGATCCAGACAATAATGATCCTGTTCAAGGCGGAGTTCCAAATATCCAGTTTGATCTGGACCTCAGCAACATTAGTTACTTTAGCGCTGCCAATACGGCTCAGTTGCAAAACCAAGATGGACGCCCAATGGGTACATTGGACAGCACCAGCATCACCAATCAAGGCGAAATTCTTGGTATTTTCACCAATGGTGAAACACAACATCTGGGACAAATCCTTCTAGGCTCGGTTACCAATAATGGCGGATTGCTTCAAAACAGTTCCACTGTGTTCACCGCAGGACCAAACTCCGGTGATATTGAACTCAAGGAAGCCGGAGTCGGTGAAGCCGGCATTATTCAATCTGGGTCATTGGAATTGTCCAACGTCGATCTAGCGCGTGAATTCACTCGATTGATTGTGGCTCAACGATCTTACTCGGCAAATTCACGCATCATTACCACCGGAGATCAGATATTAACCGAAGTGGTAAATCTTAAACGGTAATAATTCAATCATACTGACCTAAACGTCTGCCGAACATCCAGGAGGACCGGTGAGAATTTCTCTCCCCGGTCCTTTTCCCCATTCCGTCTTTCCAACTAATTTTTTTATACTAAGTCCCAAATGTTTCCCTGATTTTAGCCTTTGACCATTAAATACTTTATGAGAAAATAAATGTTTGATAATTCTATTTATGTGTCGATAGTTTAGAATAGATATGAATAGAATTACCGAAATCAATTTGATTCGTTCACTTTCACTTTGGTTATTGAATTAATATGCTTGATTGATAATATCTCATAATCTCGAAACGTATATTTTATTATTTGGAATATTGGGAAATAGCTAATATTTTGATGGAAATGAGTATAAAATATCATGGTGCTTGGTCCTATAGATGAAGATCGAATTGATCGGATCAGAACTTCACTCGAAAAGGAATTCAATAAACCTATTTCTGACCGTGTGATTGCCAAAGCTATTCCTGGGGTGCCTTATAGGAGATCAGTTTTGATAGAACTGACAAAACTCAATGGTTCAACTTTTTACATCAACGCCGAACTTATTGAAACTCTCGAATCAACTCCGGATACGGTGATTAGTTTGGTAACAGGCAGGAAGTACATCGTTCGCGATTCCGTTGAAGAAGTCCGCCAGAAATGTATTTCCTACAAACGGGAAATTACCGCTAAAAACATGGAGTCTTAGAATTTCTTTAAGGAGGTTTACCTGTGGATCTATCTACAGTTGTCGGTCTTGTTTTGGCCTTTGGATTGATCGCGTCGGCTATTTTAGTGGGTGGGAGTCTTACGGCATTTTTTGACACTCCGTCCATTCTGATTGTAATTGGGGGAACATTCGCGGTAACCCTGGTTAATTTTCCTCTTCCAACCGTTTTGAAATTGCCTGGGGTCCTAAAAAACGCTTTTTTTACCAAAAACGTCAACGCTCTGGATACAGTCAGCACCCTCGTCAGTTTCGCTGAAAGAGCCAGAAGAGAAGGGATTCTTGCTCTCGAAGGTTCTATGGACGAAATTGAAGATGATTTTATCCGCTCTGGGTTAAGATTGGCGGTGGATGGGGTTGAACCTGAACTCATCAAAGATATCCTGCAAACAGAATTGGCTTTTATTGAAGAGCGCCATCGCAACGGTCAATCTATTTTGGGTTATATGGGCACAGCGTCTCCCGCTTTGGGGATGATTGGAACACTGATCGGGCTGGTTAAAATGCTCGGAAATCTTAGTGATCCCAGTTCTATTGGTCCTTCAATGGCTGTTGCTTTGCTTACCACTTTATATGGAGCAATTATGGCTAATTTGGCATTTATCCCTATGGCAGGTAAACTAAAATCAAGGTCTCAGGAAGAAATACTCATTAAAGAAGTGGCAATAGAAGGAGTTATGTCTATCCAATCGGGTGATAATCCCCGTATTTTGGAACAAAAACTACTGGCGTTTCTCGCTCCAAGTATCAGGCCGCCGCGAGAGGATTAATTAGTAAAAAAAAGAATTTGCATCTTAAGTTACTCTTATAAAGAGGCCATCTATGCCGAGAGAAGAAGAACCCAAAAAAGGTGCGCCAGAGTGGATGTGTACATTTTCCGACATGATGTCGCTACTACTTTGTTTTTTTGTACTGTTATTCGCCTTGTCCACCATCGATAAGAAAAAAGAGATCCAAGCCACCGGATCGTTAAGAAAAGCCTTTGGTGGTATCGTGGCTCCTTATGTACTTGAAAACATCCCCGATAAACATACCCGGCCTGAAATGTCGCGGCCGGCCCAGATTGTACGGCGTAAATCTTACGCCAAAGACGAATTGCTTCGGGAAGAAAAGCATAAAGTCCGCTCCATGAAGCTTCAAAATGTCATTCAAGTTACAGGAACGGAACAAGGCATCACTTTTCGCATCACCGGCGATGTACTTTTCGATACAGGAGAATCCAAAATTAAGGCGGAAGCAGTTGTCGCCTTACAGTTTATTGCGAACGAACTTATTCAATTTCCTTCCAACCCCATTCGTATTGAAGGCCATACTGATCCAAGCGGCGATCCGGATTCGAATTTTATTCTCGCCGCAAACAGGTCGTATGAAATAATGAAATTTCTTACTGAAATCGGCAGTGAATGGGGACAAATCGATGAGTCCCGTATTGCCTATGAATCCCATGGCGAATATGATCCGATAAGTGAATCAGATACTCCAATTAGCCGGGCCCTTAATCGCAGGGTCGAGATCACTCTGCTTCAAACCGATGAAGGGGGAGGCACATTCTTCCGCAATACCTCCACAAAAAATCCAAGGACACCCTTGGTAAATAAAACGGCGGAAGAGATTGAATAGAAGGTGAGTTATGGCTCCACAAAGGAAGAAAAGTGAAGAAGGCGGCGGCGGTGCACCGGAATGGATGTGCACTTTCTCTGATATGATGTCGCTGCTGCTTTGTTTTTTTGTGTTACTTTTTTCTCTATCCTCTATTGAAAAGGTAAAATTCGACCAATACATTGGTTCCATTCAAGGATCTTTTGGAAGAATTCCTAATCTTTTCAATATGTCTTTTGTTAAACCCCTCAGTACAAAACCTCAAAAAGTCGAACCGGCACAGAGAACCAAGGCTTTAAAAAGGGCAAAAGAAGCCATCGCCAAAAAAGCAGAATCTAAACTTGTCGCCGAGGAAAAATCCAAAGATATTATTGTCGAGGGGGTTGAAGAAGGAATTCGCTTCACCGTCACCGGCAGACTGCTTTTTGAAGGCGGATCAGCCGATGTAAAAGCTGAAGGTGAAAAAATTTTGATCGACATCGCCGAAATTTTGAATGATTTTCCTGAACTGAAAGTCCGGGTCGAGGGACATTCATCTTCTATTCCCCTTCCCCCCAATTCCTTTTTTCGTAACAACTGGCGATTATCCCAAGCACGGGCCTATTCGGTGTTGCAAATTCTGAGTAATAAAAACAAGGGCAATGTGAAGGAAGAACGGTTGAGTTTCATGTCCTGCGGAAAATACCGTCCTCGTTTCCCTAACGATACACCGGAAAATCGAGCTTTGAACCGGCGGGTGGAAATTGTCCTGCTTCAAGGCAACCGTTCCGAAACTGTGACTGGAATACTTGAAGGTTCAAAGGATCCAAAAGAAATTCCTGATGAAAGTGAATTTGTACCCGATTTTTGATATCGCATAGTATCAGTTTAATTATAGAATTTTCATGATCGAAATTTCATTGTTTTCACCATTATTTATTGATAAGGATATTTTATTGCATTGAATTCGTCTCTTTTTGAAAACAATCTTTCTATTCTGAAAGCCAGATTCCCGGTTGTCGCCGATAAAGTACTCCAAATTTCCCTGCAAGATTTTCCAGTCGAACTGGTTTCCACTAAAACTGGAGTTCCTTCTGTCCGTTTATCCACTCCGGCCAATCCAAAACCACTCCTTTTGCATAGCGCATACGATCCCTTCCGTGAAGCCAACCGCTGGGCTGAAGGCATCGAAATTCCTCAACCTACAAACATCGTTGTTATGGGGGCGGGGTTGGGGTATCATCTTCTCACTCTGCAGTCTAAGCATGAAAAGAACATACGCTTTCTTTTTATCATAGAATCCAATCCTCACATCTTTCGCCTGGCATTAAACACGGTTGATCTTCGACGTATACTCACCAGAGAAGGGACTGAATTATTTATTGGGGAAAGTCCTGAAGACATCCCAGAATTGATCGGAGAAAAACGCACCGACATCATTCTTCACAATTGTAAAATCCTTAACCACGAGCCCTCCCTGCGATGTTTTCCCAACTATTATGCCCAAGCTCGTGATTCCATTATCGACGCCCTGACCTATGATGAAATCAATCTCCGCACTACATTTGAAAATCGCGGCAGGAATCAATTCAACATTTTCATGAACCTGCCCGCTATTTATAAAGGTTATGCCCTTAAGGACTGTGAACATTTATTTGAAGGCTATCCGGCCATTGTTTCTGCCGCCGGTCCATCTTTAGACAAAAATGCTGAGTTTTTGCGTGATTTGAACGGCAAAGCGATATTAATCATTGTCGATACGGCTCAAAAAACTTTTATGAAATATAAAATCCGTCCTCATTTCATTGTCACAGCCGATCCCACTCCGCTCAATTTCAGCCACTTTGAGAAAATCGATGACCTGGAAAGCGCTTTCCTCGCTTTTCATCCGGAGGTGAATCGGCAAATTACGCAGAAATTCATCAATCATCCTTTCCTGCTGCCGCTGCTTGATGCACAATCCGATTTTCTAAACGATATGTTCGATCCGGAGGAGTTCGGTTCCATCCCCAGAGCCATGAATGTTGGTCATATCGCATTTCATTTAGCCGTGCATTTAGGTTGCGCTCCGATTACCCTTATTGGTTTCGACATGGCTTTTCCCCGTTATGGCGGTACCACCCACGCCGCAGACGCTGCGATGTCCCGATCTATCGCGGAAATGGAAAAAGACGGAACAGTCAGTATTGGCAGCAAAGAGGGAAAAGCCATCGAAGAAACAGGCAAAATGATGCTCGTACCGGGGTATTATGGAGAACCGGTTCCTACAACTGTCCCGTTTGCACAATATATCAAAGCAATTGAACGCACTGTGGCGGAATGCTCTTTTGAGGTCATCAATGCAACAGAAGGCGGGGCGGAATTGAAAGGAACAACCATGATGCCACTTGCAGAAGTTCTGCAACGCACTTTGTCACATGCTGGGGTTGAACAAAGACTTGACGATTTCAAACAACAACGCCGTTCTCAAAATCTTGACGCGATCATCAATTACATGGAAAAAGGAATTCATGTCCTGAAATCGGGGAGAAAAAGCTGTGATCAATTGGCATCCAGACTCAATCAATGGCAGCAAATTTTATCCCGAAAACAAATCGGCTGGCCTGAAGCCAATCGTCAATGGAAAGAATTCGAAGAGATCTGGCTTGCGATGGTAAGCAATCCCTTATTCGATGCTTTTCTAGGTTCTTCAGTGAAGTATCTCTATTATTGCCGGCAGCGTTCTGAACGCCCTGCCGATGATTCTGCCAACGCTTTTCTTCAATGCATGTATAATAAGTATACCTTTATCATCAACGAAATGACCGCACTCTTGGATCATTATATCCACCTTGTAGAATTATCCTTAATGTCAGTAAAAACCTTATCGAAAGATTAAAATAAATTTATTATGAAAATTGGAATCGTTTGTTATCCCAGTATTGGCGGTAGTGGTGTCGTAGCCACGGACCTTGGTAAATCTCTATCACGTAAAGGGCATCAAATTCATTTTTTCAGTTACGATGTCCCCAGGAAACTGGAGAAAGCCGCGGAAGAATTCCATTTCCATCATGTCGATGTGCCAATTTATCCCTTATTTCGTTTCCCGCCTTACACCCTTGCTCTGGCCTCGACCATTTTTGACATCAGTTTGAAAACGCCGCTTGATCTTGTTCATGTTCATTATGCCGTGCCCCATTCCACTTCTGCGTTTCTAGCCAAACAAATGCTCTGCAGCCGCGGGTATGAAAAAATGAAAGTGATCACGACACTGCACGGGACCGATACCGATTTGGTTGGACAAATGCCCTCCTATAAACCGGTGGTGGAATACAGCATCGATTCCAGCAGCGCCGTTACCGCTGTCAGCAATTATCTCAAACAAGCGACACTGGATGAATTTGAAATCCATCGGGATATCCGGGTCATTTACAATCCAATCGATACGGAACAATTCTCCCCGCCACCTGACGACATCAAGCGCAATAAGCGTGAAAAAGTGATCGTCCATATCAGTAATTTCCGCCCGGTAAAACGCATCAGTGATGTCATCATGGCTTTCGATCTCATCACCAGTGTGGTTCCCTCCAAAATGATTTTTATTGGTGAAGGCCCCGATCGTTCTGCCGCTGACTTGCTTATTGGCCGTTTAGGTCTTAAAGACAATGTCTCTTTTCTTGGCCCTCAAGTGGATGTCGCCGAAACTCTCAAAAACGCCGATTTGCTTATTTCCACCTCAGAGATGGAATCGTTCGGGCTAACCTTGGCTGAAGCCATGTCCTGTGAAGTGCCAGTGGTGGCAACCAATGTTGGAGGGGTTCCTGAAGTGGTCGCCGATGGCGAAACGGGCCATTTGGTTCCTTATGGAAATGTTCAGAGTTTGGCGGAAGCGGCGATACGTATTCTCACCGTTCCAGGTCTACAGGAAAGTATGGGCAAAAATGGACGCAAAAGGGTTTTACAGCACTTCTCATCCAATCATATAACCGAACAGTATGAAAAACTTTACGATGAAGTCTATCATTCCGAAGAAGACGAATGCCCTCACAAAACATTGCGCGAGTACTACCTAGCCCAAAAAGCCTAAATCCGAGACCTCCCCAACTTGATTCTATTTTTCAAAAATATGCTACAATCAAGTGTAAGATTACATATTGATAGCCTGTGAAAGTTGTACAGAACAGATCGATGGAGAAAACTCGATGAGTGATTTTAAGGAAATTACCACAAAGGCTATGGCTCTACCTTCTGAAAGCAGGGCTGAACTTGCTGAAATATTAATACAAAGTCTTGAGGAAAAAGATGACGAGGATATAAAATCGGCTTGGCTTACAGAAATATCGCGTAGAGATCAAGAAATTAGACCCAGTGCTTCCGTAACAAAACCTGCTGACCAAGTTTTGAAGGAAATTAAAAAGCGTGTTCAGGAAATCAAAAGCGGCAAGGCAAAGGGGAGACCGGCAGAAGAAGTGCTTGCTGAAATTCGCGCCAAATATTCATGATATCTAAAGGGAGTGACAGAAACCATGGTTAACATTCAATTGCAATTACAGCCACAGACTGAAGAACGCCTCCGAAAAATTATTGCTCAACATATAAATCAAGAAGCTTTGCTCAAAATATCATTGCCTATCAAATTTCAGAGTTATACACAGCGTCATAAGTAATTGCGCATAAATCTTCTTCCTGCTATACTACA
>CAZXSQ010000083.1:14831-17459 GCA_964643335.1 uncultured bacterium | reverse complement strand
TGGCTAATGGATTGAAATTACGTGGGATTGATGTTGCAACCGTCAATGATGTTGGAATGAAAGGAAAAAGCGATATTGAACACTTTGAATTTGCACACCGTGAACAAAGAGTAATCGTTACTCACGATGATGATTTTCTAAAGCTTCATCACAAGGGAATTCATCATTCAGGAATTATCTATTGTCATTTGAATAAATACTCTATTGGGAAAATGGTTTTGGCTTTAATCGATTTATGGAGGAATTATGAATCGGATGAGTTTATAAACCAAGTTGAATATTTATAAGGACATTTTAAATTCCTGTCTTTTTGATTTAGATTGAATTATATAGGTGAAAACCCTTTATTCTTTCTTTTTGCCAATAGCGGTGGCGATGGCGCCGCAACCGAAGATGATCGCGCCCGATACAAGGATGGCGAGTTGGATGTTTACCGAGCTGTTCCCAATGAGAACAATCAAAGGCACAATAATACCGAGGCTGCCGACAATCATGGTGAATATGCCGACGGCTTGCGCTCCGTTTTGTGATGCCAGGAATTTTATGAGAAAGACCAGGCCTACAATTACGATGATCAAAGCTATGATAAGTAAGGGCCACATGACAAAAAAACATCATTTCTTCTCCTTTCAAATTTTCAGCGATGGGTTACGCTTCGCTAACCCATCCTACAAATTTAAATATGTAGTTATTTAAGGATTTAGTAACATGGTATTATATTTACAGATTTTTTGCCGGAAGTTAAGGACTTTGTTGTTATATACTCTTATTCATAATGAAGGGAGTATTCATTTATCCTTGTTTTAAGATAAAAGAAATGTAACCTATCACGACGCGGCAAGAGAAAAAAAATCGGCTTTTTATACAAACCCATGAATAATTACGTTATTGACTATCTATTAATTCGCTTTCATTAGTTTATAATTTGAAGTTCACTGATAAAAAACAATAATTCAATTGAGAGGTATTCTAAATGAAATGTCCAACATGCAAAACAATCAATTTAGTAATGTCTGAAAGGCAAGGCGTGGAAATTGATTATTGTCCTGAATGCCGGGGGGGGTGTGGCTAGACCGTGGAGAACTGGATAAAATCATTGAACGTTCCGCTTCTGAATTAACTCCGCCATCTCAACCTGCGCCTTCAACTAGAGATGCTTATAAATCGGAAGATCAATACCGCCAGAATTATAACAGGGAGTCTTCTGACTATCATGCGAAAAGAAAGAAAAAGTCTTTTTTAAGTGAGTTATTTGAATTCGGGGATTAAGTCAGCAGATGTCGTGAAAAACGGTTCCAAAAGAAACTTGGTTATTTGGTAAAATTCTGAGATTGCGATGGCGAATGGTCTTGTGAGAACTTTGTCTTTTCCGCTGCATCTTTGGCGTGAACGGCCACGCTTCTTGAATAATCCTGTTATTTTGCGGGAATTGATGGAGCGGCTGCGGAACCGGAGTTCTTTTTGGTATCTAGGCATCATCCTGATCGTCGGTGGTTTCACTTTTTTATTGATCTGGCATGAGTACTTGGATACGAATCCCACGCGATGGGTGCGGTATTCGCGCGAAATGTTCATGGTTCTGAACTTTGTCATCGGTTCGGGCATTGCATTGATGGTTCCCCTGATCTGCGCCAGCTGCATCAATTTGGAATACGAGCAGAAGACATGGGAATTACTCTCCACCACGCCCCTCAGCCTTTTATCGATCCTGTTCGGCAAATTCCTGTCGTCAGTGTTTTATGTGTGGGTTATGATGCTCTCGATGATCCCAATTTACGGGTTGTGCCTGACGATGGGCGGGGTGTCACCGATGGAAATTACGGTCACGATTCTCCTGTTTACGGAGATCGTCATCCCTGTTTTTTTCTTTCGTACCATGTTTCATTCGAATGTTATAGGGGGTGCGCTTCGCGAACCCATAGTTCACCCGCTTTGAACTATGTACAGGCATGTTTGCTGCTTTCTTTGGTTGGACAGGGGAATCAATTTTTATGGAAACGTGTCACTTCGCCGGTGGCGGTCCATTCACAGGCGCGTTGGAGGAGATGGGCTATTCCCTGAGGTTTGAAGCTTTTGACATCGTGGCCTAACGGGGTGTGGAATACACGGCCGGATTTGTAGTTCAGTACAAATCCCATCGGCTCATCTTTTTGGGTGACGGTGGAATGGGCGGTCAAGAGAACCTCGATTTCCGGTTCGCCTTCGAGGCAGAAATAGAGTTCATCGTGAGTTCCAAAATCGGCCAGTCCTTTTGTGATGGGATGATTCTCATCGGCCACTTCGACTTTGAATTCCTGGTAGGGATCGTGGGTTTTGTCCGTATCCCACACCCGTCCGATAATCTTTTCGTATTCCGGCCAGCCCAGTTCCTGGTAATTCGGCCATTCACGGAAAGCCCCGCAAGCAAAATGTAGCGCGACCAATCCTTTCCCGCTGGCTACAAAATCTTCCAGCCCGTCACGTGCGGCTTGGCTCGGCATCGGGGCTTCCCAGTCACAAAAATGAAGCACGATGACATCGTACCGGTTCTCTGGCGATGTGGCGAGAATTTCCACATCCTCGCTGACAAACACGTCAAAATAATCCTTTTGATTCCATGTTTCATTTGAAAACTGAATTAAATCGCCA
>CAZXSQ010000083.1:0-14821 GCA_964643335.1 uncultured bacterium | reverse complement strand
CTTTTGATTCAAAATTGACCGAATCTCCGGCGTGGTCTCGCGCCATTTATGCCCCGGATAATCTTGTCCGGTAACAATCATTACCAGAATCGGTTCCTCTGCCGAAAGACCAACAGAGAACATGCTAAAAATAAGAACAGTTAAACAGAAAAACCGTAGTCCATTCATACAACCATTTCTCCCTTCTGGAAACTAAGGTACATCAGGCGTCCCGTTTGTAAACCCAAGGATAGAACAGACGTCCCGCCTGTAAATATACCCTCGTTAGGATCCTCTCGTCATACTACTTTTCATGATGTATTCATCATATATAGCCAACAAACCAAGGTCAAGCAAATTATCAACATGTTGTCAAAGTATATGAACTGATGTAATGAAAGCATGAAAGTTTACCAAATCAATCAACTAAAAATAAGACGATTTTATATATAATCTTAAGGAGTGATACTAGATAAATCTTGGTGAGTTATCATAATAAACCTGTACAAATGGTACTGTTTATTGTCATCATTTTAAGTTTGAGCACTCAAGTTAATTAATTTAATGCTTATGAATGGGTCTCAACATAACGATCATTTCATCACCGGCTTCATTAATGCTTTGAAAATTTCACTCAGTTGTGTACCTGTGCTTTTTTGTTTCATGTTAAATGTGTGCATGGGGAGTGAAAACAATGATCCATCCTATTGGAATATCCGCGCTTTTACTGCACCGAATGATCTCCCCAACGAAGTAGTACGTGATGCGGTCATGACGCGTGACGGCTCGGTGTGGCTGGCGACTTGGGGAGGCGGGATCGTCATTATGGACGGTACACATAAACGGCTTCTGTCCACCGAGGACGGGTTGATTTCCAACGATATACGAATGCTCGAAAAGGATCCAGTGGGTAGAGTATGGGCTGGAACCCCTGATGGAATCAGCTGCATCTACAATGGCAAAATCTACAATTTCACGACTGAACCTTTTGCAGAAAAACCGGGTAGTAATTCCATTTCCGCCATTGAAAGCATGGAAAACGGAGAAGTGTGGTTTGGAATTGGACATACTTATCTTTATGCATGGATTCCATCCAGAGATGAGAACGATGGAATGAACGGGAAATGGAAGCTCATTCATCATTTTACCGGCCATCCTGATGCCGTTATAGAAGACATCAAGCAAAATGATGCTCAGGAAATATGGATTGCCCTCAACCGGGTTGGAATGGGGCATTTCCGCTCTTCGGCTAAGTATCAAATCATTCCGTGGGATAAATGTCCGAGTGAGGAGGATCAAGTATGCAGGCGATTTGTTTTCACTCCTTTGGACCGCCTGGTTTTTATATCGAGGAGAACAGTTATTGAGTGTTCTGATAATCAGATTCTTGAAACGTATGTGGCCCCATATGAGTTGACTTGTATCAATTGGGCTTTTGGAAAATTGTTTATTGGTACCGATGAAGGTTTATATATTTTAAATGAGGGGCAGTGGAAGTTTTGTCCTTTAACAATGGATAAACGAAGAAACTATATAGAATCCATATCCTATATGAGTGATGGTTCACTCTGGGTATGTACACGAAGCGGTGTTTTCCGGTTTACCGAACCGACATGGATTGAACAAAAACCATCCGCATCAGCCTTAGTGAGTGAGAGTTTGGCAGCCAACGATAAAAACCAATTATTCTGCACCGATAGAGATTTAACACTGTGGATGTACTCGCAAAAAGAATGGACGCCTCTGTATCAATTTAATTCCATCCAAAAAACCACCGAGAAGTTTGACATAAACATTCAAGAGAACAGATTGGTCCTTTGCAGCAGGTTTCGTGTTGTGGAATTCGATGTATCCGAACGGAAGATTATGAATGAAGTGGTTTTGCCCGGGGATCCACATGTCGGCGGAGATAAACCAATTCTCCTTCCCGATGAAAATAACGTTTGGTTCACGGGTGAACTTGGGATTGTGAAATGGGATCAAGGGACATATAAACCCGCCATTCCATTGCCACACCGTTCGGAACGCTTTGTTTATTCTATATTGGAAACCAATCCAGGCGAATACTGGATCGGAGGGCGGGGATGGATCGAGCACTGGTTTAAGGGGGAGTATCCTGAAACGGATATCCCGGAATCCTTGTTGGGTGAGGGGAACAAGATAGTGGCCTCGATGAAGACTCAAGAGGGAGAGTTGTGGTTTTCACAGCTGGGACGCGGTATTTTACGATACAAGGATGGCCAATGGATACAAGAAACCATCACAAATGGATTGAAAAGCAATTACATCCTTTCTTTATACCAGAGCAGTGATGGCACTATCTGGGCGGGAGATCGTAACCATGGAATCATGAGTTTTAAAAACGGCCGATGGATTCGATATGGTTATGAGGATGGGATACCGGTTGGTCCGGTGATATCAATTGTGGAAAATGAACAGCATCGCATTTGGTTTGGGATTTTTGATGATGGGATTTATGCCTATTATCCGGACAGGCTTGCTCCTAAAGCCGAAATCGTTTCTTCCCCCGATCATCTTATCCCTGATGCGCCGAGTGTGTTTTCCTACAAAGGGTATGATGCATGGAACCATACACGGCGGGATGAATTGGTGTATTCCTGGCGGATTGTCAGTTCGAACGCACAACAAATCGTTCAAGATTGGAGTTCAGTCACTTACGAGACATCTGCGTTATTACCCCCGTTAAAACCGGGGAAATATATTTTCGAAGTAATAGCGCAGGATACATTCAGGAATAGCAGCCTAGAACCTGCCCAAGCACGTTTCAAGGTGGAACCTTATTTCTGGATGTCTTATTCGTTCCAGTTACCGGTGGTTTTTTCGGCTTTCTTTGCCTCCCTTTCTGCCTTTTTATGGTGGCGGCATCATCAGCGAGTAAAAGAGGAACTAATATTTGAGAAATTGACCTTTCAAGAATTTTGTGAAGCCGCCAATATCGGTATTATTAAATTTTCCAAAACGTTTGAACTTTTGGATG
Source organism: uncultured bacterium (assembly GCA_964643335.1). GTDB lineage: Bacteria > Hinthialibacterota > Hinthialibacteria > Hinthialibacterales > Hinthialibacteraceae > CAZXSQ01. The sequence goes on along the minus strand of CAZXSQ010000083.1, from coordinate 11,844 downwards.
TGAATTTTTCTATGGCCAAAATTGCTGGCTTTTCTTCGATCGAGGAAATGTTGAACCATCCCGCGCCATTGCAGTGGGAAAACAAGGATGACTATCGTGGATTTTTGAGTTCGCTTTATAAGGGGGAAAAGGTTATACCCATAACATTAATGGGAAAGCAGCCTAAGACAGGAAGAGACTTTTATGTGCGTTTGTATGGAGTCATCAAAGGAGAGGAGATTGATATTCTGGTCATCGATCTGACCAAGCAAAGACAATTGGAAAAAGAAATCGTACTGACCAGCACCAAAGAACAACAGAAAATCGGACGTGATCTTCACGATGGGATTTTACAAGAATTAACAGGTATCTCTTTTCTGGCGCAGCTGGTCGTTAGCAATTTGGAACAAAATAAATTAAATGATATTAACGATTTGAAGATGATCGTACAGATGATCGATGATCTCCGGACGAAAACCCGCAAGTTTTCCAAAGGATTATCTCCCCTTACTCTTGGCAAATTAGGTTTTCATGCCGCCTTGCAGGAACTGGTCTCTGGGACGCAAAAATTGTATAAAATCGACTGCAGTTATGAGACCGATTTAAACATACAAATTGGCAATGAAGAAGCCGAGTTGCATTTGTATCATATCGCCCACGAAGCCATGAATAATGCCGCGAAACATTCCTCTGCGCAGCGGATCCGATTGATACTCGAGCAAGAAGGCGATTCTATTGTTCTTTCCGTAGAAGATGACGGGAAGGGGTTTCTCGAATCCGGTGATCATGATGGGATGGGCATTCAAATCATGAAATTACGAGCCGGCGTTATTGCTGCCGATTTGAAGATACACAGGAATGGCAATGTGGGCACGGTGGTGGAATGCAGGTATTCACCGGCCAAAATAAACTCACATAATGCAATGGAGCACACGGTGACGTGAATAAAATCAAGGTATATATTGTTGATGATCATTCCGTGGTTCGGCATGGAATATCCCAGGTTATTCGTACAGAAGAGGACATGGTTGTGTCCGGCGAGTCGGGTGAACTTGAATTGGCACGGCGGGAAATCTCACTCAATCTACCGGATATTGTTTTATTGGATATTTCACTGAACGATGAGAACGGAATTGAATTAATTCAATATCTAAATACAAGACACCCGGGGATTTCTGTAATGGTGCTGTCTATGCATGACGAACAAATCTATGTCAAATGTTCTCTTGAAGCGGGGGCAAAGGGGTATTTTCACAAGAATGATTCGGTCACGAATATACCTCATGCCATCCGAAGAATCATCGAAGGGGGAAGTTATTTCAGTGAAGAAATTTCAGACACAATCCTCCATGTCATTACCAACAGGCAGCCGACTGATGAACAGATCAATAAACTCAGCATACGGGAAAAGAGAATCTTTCGATTATTGGGGGAAGGGAAGCGGCGCCATCATATTTCCGAGCTATTGTATATTTCCCCAAAAACAGTCAGTTCCCATATCGAAAAAATCAAAACCAAACTGAACAGCAAAACCACGGATGATGTTATCCAAGGCGCCTATGAATGGGTGCAGCAACAGAACAAACAGTAATTTTATGGACAACCTTTAATATTTCTGATACGACGGATTGCCCTAAAACAGGGCTTTCAGACTGTCCAGCGGGTAGAATAATTATTCTCGCCTGACCGTTACTCTGGCGAGCAGCAAGGACAAGACTGCTTTACTGTTAGCCTTTGAGATAAGAATTAAATGAATTATTTCAATCATCTTACTCCCGACACCATAATGGTGGACAATACAACAAATATAAGCACATCATCATCTTGTGTTAGGTTGAAGTTTTCAAATTGTTTTCCTCAAATCCCCACGATCATAAGCCCTGTTAGTATAAATATTTCTGAATAAATTCTTTTGTCTATCAAAAAAATATTGACCACCCTTTTAGTGTGAGTTGAAATTAACTAAAGATTGTGATACAAAATTACCGGAGTGAACTTCATTCAAAAACTTTTTGATTATGGTGAAAATGTGGAAATGCACAAATTACAACTGACAAGGGGTGAATTTCTCAAACAATGTACTCTCTGGATGGAAGGGTCGATTCTAGCTGGATCGCTTTCATCAGAGAATTCGCAGCTAAAGATGGCTAACCGAGTAGTAATACCTCATCATCCCAAAGCAACAGTAGGTAAGCGAACTGTGAATTTACCTATCGTCCAGCATATGCTTAATAAGGCACTACTCGAACTTACTGGAAAATCCGATATTAAAACCGCTTGGCGAAGCTTGCTGCCTGGATTGCGCCTTCATCATCATGTCGCAATAAAGGTGAACGCGATCCCCGCGGGGAATAAAATTCTCCCAACTCATCCCGAGGTGGTACAGGCAATCGTTTCTAGCCTTACTTGCGTTGGTCTTCCAGAAAATCAGATTATTATTTATGACCGTAAAAGCGGACATTTAGAAGGAGCCGGATATCGTATCAATAGCGGAACTACTGGAGTGCGTTGCTTTGGCACAACCGAGGCGAATTGGGGCTACGAGCCTGATCAGTCGGTGGAAATTCTGGAAGGCCATTACATGTTAAGCCGCATCTTAATCCGTTGCGACCACCTAATTAACGTGCCAGTACTCAAGGTTCATCTAGATCGCTATGGGGTTTCTTTAAGCCTAAAAAATCACTACGGTTCAATAGACAAGCCACAGAAATTGCACAATAATTTTCCAATTGCGTGCGCCACACTCAATGCGCAAAAGGCTATTCGGGAAAAGACACGACTGGTGGTGATCGATTCACTTTTCGGTTGTTGGGGGAGCAAGCCTATGGGATGGATAGTGGATTGTATCCCAAATCGGCTGATCGTTACTCGTGATCCAGTCGCTGCAGATACTGTAGGTTTAAAAATGATCAACAACGAGCGAGCGAAACATGGACAACTTCCACGTTTTGTCCCTCTACTTAGAGAAGCAGCTCGATTAGGATTGGGTGTAACAGACTCAAGTCGAATTGACTTGCGTAAGATAGAGGTTTAACTTCATGTCATCTGGTGCATACATTTAGATTACGGCACAACTCGAATCATATCCCCCCGGCTGTTCAACCCGTTGGAAATATCGTACGTTCCTGGAAACGTATGTTCCAAATCCGGCCCGATACTGACCATATACCGGCCTATAGGATAAGTGGATCTGGCTTTATCGAAAATTGGGGGCGAATCCTGAAACCGCAAAGTTAAATCCCCTCCGGCACCGACAGACGGGATGTTGCTGTCCAATGCGGGATGACCATAGGCTCCGCCGCTGCATGTATAATAAGGCTCCGGATGAAGTTCCGGCCGGCCTTGTCCCGAACTCGGATTATACATGGCAGTGGTTTTTGACAGTTTATAGGACTGAAACACATCGACCGGAACCCTGGCGATATAAGATATCGGCGTGGTCAAACCGTTTCCATAAATATTATATCGATGTTGAGGTGGATGCAGGGGATAGGAATTCCAATCCGTGTGATAAGCCATCATCGCTGTACTCAACGCTTTCATATTCGATTCCACTTGGGCTAGTTTTGCCCGCATCTGAGCGTTCAAAAAATTCGGGACAGCGATAGCCGCAAGAATACCGATTATCGCGACAACAATCAATAATTCAATTAAAGTAAAACCAGTTTTGAATGATTTCATTGTTTTTTCTCCACGTTAAAAAAAAGACTCTATTTATCATTGCAGATTTTGTATAAAAAATCAATCATAATTGCATCTCTTTTATGGTAATTCGAATTCATTAATTGAAAACCGTGAATTAATATCGAATTTTTGGGCTGTAAATGTTCTCATTCTTTTCAATTATCATCTATTTATGATACAATTTATTAGCAGGTAAATGATTATAAGGGATTATGAGGGAGGTAGAGTTTTTCCCTGGAGATTAGAACCGCATGAAAAGAACACCCGTCAAAGAAGCTGTTTTTCGCGCTTGCATAGATGAAGTGCCTATGATATGCCAATTTGTAACCGACCCTGCTCGGGAATATGGGATGGATGACAAGAGTGTATGGAAGTTGGAAATCGCGTTGGATGAAGCCTGTACCAACATAGTTTGCTATGGATACCAAGAAGACGAGGAGGGAAGAATATGGGTATACTGGGATTACAACGATAATGAATTTTCTGTAACCGTTGAAGATACCGGTTTACCGTTCGATCAAAGTGAACCGACCACTCCGGATTTCTCATCTGATATCTGCCAGCGAAAGGCCGGGGGATTAGGGCGATACATCATGCGGAAATTTCTGGATGATATGAGTTATCATCGGAAGAATGGAAAAAACACTCTTACCCTGGTAAAGAAAATAAATACTGAAGAAACTGCTGAAACGTGTTGATTGATTTCCCAGCGGTTTTTCATCCCCTTGCTTTCATCATTGTCTCAAAGAACGCAGCATTTTCCTTTGCCACAAGTAAGGTGAATCCTGAAAAGCGTCCAACGATATATCATCGACAGCGAGTGTCGCGCCGTCCAGAATAACTCCTGGAAAAGCCCCTTCGGTATTTTCGTTTTGCAGGATTATCACCGGTTCGATCGGCCCTGGTTGTGAGAAAATACCGCTGGCAGCGACACGATGCCACTCCGGATCCATGGGCAGGCGGCTGTTGGAGATAAAGGACACCGCATCTTGATCCCCGTTAGTTAAACCTATGGCGAAAAAGCCTTCACCCTCTTCAATCACCTGAACATGCGCGCTGGCAGTCAGCACACGTGGATAGATTTCTTCATTGATTTGATTCGGCCCGGCCTCTACTTGAATCGCGGATATCGGTTCATTCAAAGCGAGTACGAGGGATTGATTGAAACCTCCAGGTAATACGGTTCTATTGGCACGTGTGGTTAAATACGCATCGGCTCCTACCGTTGCAGTTTGACTGACGTTGAAAAGGAAGCCAAGTCCCTCCAGCACGGATTCGAAAGTTCCATCGAATTCTACGGGAATGTGTGTAGGGCCAAGCGCCCTGTCGATATCCCGTTCAGCAGGAAACACCCGGACATTGTCTATATACATTTCGGCACGGCCTGAACTCTGAGTTCCGGAGAGTTGTATCAACGCTTGAGTCTTTGGACCGATGACATCATAAGTCGTGCTCAAAAATTGATAACGGCTTTCCCCCAGAATCTCATTCCGACGAATGGTAGTGTATGAAAGATTTGAACTATCCTCAGCCAGGGCCAAGGTGATCGTGGGTAAATCCGACAGGTTTCCATCCAGTTTTTCCACGGCTAACCAAACCGAGATGGTTGCCGGTCCTGGAGGTAAATCGATCAGCTCACTCAAGAGAGCCACAGTCTCACCCGGATCCACCACAAAATGCGCTCCATACCCGTCCGTAATTACCGGAATCGGCTCAGGTGGAATAGAACCAAGAAACACATCACCTGCCTGGTTGGTAGGAGTGCTGATTTGCCAGTTTGTCACGTCCAAAGATTCGGCGGAAAAATTATAATTTCGTTCAGAGTCCCCTTCACCAGGCGGGAAAACAGAAGCGGTGTATAACACGGAACCATCGAAATCCGAAGGATTGCTCTGCCTTTTTCCCAAGATCGATACGGGAATAGATTCAATTACTTTACCGCCAGGGAAAGTAGGGAAGAGATAAACAATGCCTCGAGCCACATTGGCCGCCTTTAATCCTTTCCCGGTTTCAAAAGCCGCTTCCAAAGGAACATCAGCGATATTCACATCCGGAGGATCCACCATATACCTTAATGAATAGGGAGAGACATACGCAAAATCCTCTACAAGCGGAGCGTCAGGGAGAATAAATTCCTGTAATCTAAATGTCGAAGCTTTGACATGGAGATCATCGGTTACCTGAAAAATTCCGTCTGTGGCTTTGACAATAAAATCGCTTTCCAAAGGACGGTTGATTGCTTCAAGGGATATGGAATTATTTAACCCCCGTAAAATAACAGGAGCTTCTGGATCTCCTTCAATTACCCAGCTGATATCTTCAACAGGTGTATCCCGATCCTTTATAAAATCATTCAAGGAATACACATTGTCTACTCCTTCACCCACAAGCAGGCGAATATCCGGTATATCCTTAAGAACTGGAGCACTGAAAATCACCACAAATAAGGGGAAACTGGAAAACGTTGCACCCTTTGAATCTACCAACCGTACTTTTACCCGGTTGCGCCCTTCAGCAAACAACTCGGTGATGTCACGGGGAGGAATTGGATTGGACAATTCTGAAAAAGTAATAGTCGAGTTCGAGATGGTACCGCTTGCATGAATGACGGATAACGCAATGGTATCTTCCGTCAATAAAAATCCTTGGCCGTCACGGGAAGAGGAAAGGACAACTTTGACTTTTCCTGTATCGGTCGCGGAGGGGATGGTGACCCGGGTTTCATTTGTATAGAAGACGTAATTTTCGTCTAAGGAAACACCACTGGGGATCGGTGGAGCCAGCTGACCTTCCGGTAAAGCGGTGGGGGTGGCTGTTGGGGTAGCCGTCGGTACCGGGGTGCTGGTCGGCGTCGGAGTTCGTTGACGAGGCGTTCGAGTTGGAGTGAAAGTTGGTCCGCTGGTTTGGGTTGGAGTAGGTGTAATTGTCGGTGTATGAGTCAATGTCGGAGTTGGAGTCACTTCGAGAGGAGGAATAAGAATTCGCCTGACTTTGTTATTTCCAGAATCTGCAATATAGAGATTGCCTGCTGAATCAAGTGTAAGCCCGACGGGCATATTCAATTCAGCGAGACTGGCTGCATCACCGTCTCCTCTTGAACCGGGTGTTCCTGTTCCTGTGACTATAGAAACGTTTCTGTCGGTTAAATCCATTCTTCGTACACGTTGATCTTCACTGGAAAAATATAAATAAAAGGTCTCGAATACCGCCAGGCCCCTCGGTGCGGTAAATCGGGAATCCATCTGAACATCGAAAAGTGTGGTGATGATGCCGTTTTCTATTTTACGGATTCTAGATCCAAACCGCTCAGCAATATAGATGATCCCTGTGGGAGAAACTGCCACATCAACCGGATTGTCCAGTTCAGCCTGCGTGGCCAGGCCATTATCCCCCCGGCCGCCTTGTATACCGGTACCGGCAATGGTAACCACAATATTGTTCGGCCGGATTTTCCTGATTTTGTGATTCATGATATCGGCAACAAGTATTCCGCCATTGGGCGCTATAGCCAAACCTCCCAATGTCCTGAATTGAGCTTCACGTGCAGGAACGCCGTCACCTGCATCCCCGGGGACAGAACCGGCAAAAAGATCAATAATACCCGAAGGATCAATTACACGAATCATGTGCAGGGTTGAGACATACACATTCCCGTTGCCGTCAACAGCCAAACCCCGGGGGGAGGCAAGTGAAGCCTCTGTTGCCGGGAGGCGGTTCCCACTGGTTCCGCTCCTACCGTTTCCGGCGAAGGTCGAGATAATGCCAGTCTGGCCATCCACACGGCGAATCAGGTGATTCAACGTATCTGCAATTAACAGGCTGCTCTCATAATGTATTTCCACATCCTGTGGGGCATTTAATCGAGCAGCCAGCGCCGGTCCACCGTCTCCGCTATTTCCTGCAATACCAGTTCCAGCCACAGTTTCAATGGTAGCGGAATCGATAGCCGAAGGATACAAAAAAGAAGTGGAATGATCCGGCGATTTCGGACCTAAGAAAATCCATCCGTTTTTTGGTTTCTTGGCATCACAGACAAGAGAAAACGATACGAGAACAAGCGCTAAGAGAATGAATATAGCCGGCCGTTTCATGTTTAGTCCAAATATCCTATCTAAGTGGTGTGTCCACACCCCTAAAAAAAACACATGAATACAAAATTACACTCAATGATACTATTTTTTCCCGTTCCGTGTAAGTATCGGTTAAATCGAGCCAAAACTTAAGAATTCCCGAAATTCCCTAAATAGGCTTTATCAATACAGTTTGGTTGCGGCCTTGGTGTTTAGCCATGTATAAGGCTTTATCGGCTTTTTCGATCAAATCGGTAAATGAATTTTTTAAATTTGGCACCATGCTGGCTACACCCAGGCTTAATGTGATATACTCAAAATCGACTTTGTCAGCATGTTTGATTTCCAGTGACGTAACGGAACAGCGTATACGCTCAGCTATATGAAATGCTTGTTCAGAATTACAGTCCAACAACAGGACAATGAATTCTTCTCCACCGAAACGAGCCACAATATCACCTGCCCGATGAATATTGTTCTCAATGGCTTTGGCTACTTTTCTCAAACAGTCATCGCCTTCCTGGTGGCCAAAATAATCATTATATTTTTTAAAATGATCGATGTCGCACATGATAACCGCCAATGAATTCTGGTTGCGAAAGGCCCTTTTCCATTCCCGGTTAACTTCCTCTTCGAATTTTCTCCGATTGGCGATACCGGTCAGTTCGTCTAATAAAGATAATGCTTTGATTTGTTCAAAGGCTTTTTTCAAATCTTGAACTAACCGGTCTCTTTCCGATCCCAATGCCGAAACTAGAATGACAGTGACACCGGTAATCCCGCAAAAAAGATGGAATCGAATCAAGACAATTTCACGGTAAAATTCGCCCATGGCAAAAGGGCCTAAACCTTGAGCACTACAGATTGAAGAAATAATTATAAATACCAAAAACAGAACCGATGTAATTCTCAAATCAAATCGTATACTGGAAAATAATAGTCCCGGGAAAACAATATATGGATAAACGAACGGTTTATTTCTGCCGGCGGAAAAAATAAGGAATGATACGATTGCCCATAAGACCAAAAAAAGAATGATTCCAAGAATTTCCTTGGAACCATATTCTTTTTTTCTTCCCAGTGACAACCAAGAAATCATCATGGGAAGAATCATTAAATACCCTATAGCCGAGGTGCCAAACCAGATAGACCAATTGATCAAAGCAGGAGTTTCCCACACCTTATACATGAGAACGGTACCGGCGGAAGCTCCAATAGCGGAATTGAGAATGACTCCATAACAGATCAATTCAACAGCATTCCTTAAATTGGTGAATTTTATTGGGTACGATGAGAATTTTCGAATAAGGATATATCCTGCTATGATCTCGATTAGATTTGAACTCGTTAATAAGAGTGAAGGAATGAAACCGAATGCGTCGTAAAACAAAAGATAAACAAAATACCCCAAACCGGCCGAACTGAGGTAAATCCACGCCCGCTCTTTCGTTGAGTAAAGCATAATCACCAATACAATGGCGTTTGCCGGCCAAAACAACGGTGTGCTTGTCGGCTCGAATGTAAAAAAGGAGGAAAACAAAATAACTGCGCTATACAGAACGAATACGCCAATTGCACGGACAATGATTCCCAGTTGAGTTTGTCGAATACCTGCTTGATTATTCATTAGATTGTGTATAAAGGCTTAAACTTAATATAATCCAAATATTGGAAGGTAATCATTATAGGTTTTTCATAAGCCAAAAAAAAACTTATCAATTGAATAATAGTCTTGTGAACAAACTTTATTCAAGGTCAAAAATGATTTAATATCAAATGAACATAAATTAAAGAGAGGCCGTTGAAATGAATCCAGCGGATGATTTGCTGTCGGAAGGAGGAACGGTGCAAATAAAAAACTATGATGGCAAGATGATTACACTGCACCCACAGGTCTTCAAAAAAACAAATAGTGTCTATGCCGTTTATCTTCCTGCAGGCGAAGCTGGCGGAATCCTTAACCTCTTGGAAACTGATGGATCATTCTCATTGCAGTGGTATAATCCGAGAACAGGAAAGTTTGAAGGTAAGATACGAAGGATAAATGGTGGAGGAAAACTTCCTTTAGGCACTCCATCCAAGGAGGCAAAAAGCGATTGGGCGGTTCACATCAAAAAACAATAAGTATTAGAATTGAGTAAAGCAATTGAAATTAATTTTGGTCTATGCACAATGAAAAAGTAAATCTTTTTGATCATCAAATTGGCAGCATGACAATTGTATATATTATGAAAAAAACATCATTGGCCTTTACATTGATTGAACTGCTGATCGTGGTGGCCATCATTGGCATTTTGGCTGCCATCGCTGTTCCCAATTTTTTGAATGCACAGATTCGGGCGAAAATTGCGCGTGCACAAAGCGACATGAAAAGCCTTGACACCGCCTTGGAAAGTTACCGCCTCGATCATAATGATTACCCACATATCTTTCCCCCGACCTGGATGGATGAACGGTTTATACCTTTAACCACACCGGTCGCCTATATGTCTTCAATTCCGCTCGATCCATTCAATACCAACCCATTGGATACTTCCTCCGGTCCAAAAGATGGGGCGAATCGTCTGGGGAATTACGATTATTGGACCCGTTTAGCCGCCAATGGAAATAACAGAGGACCAAATTACTGGCATCAACAAACGGCTTTCCCAAGAGGACGGTATGAATGGCAATTGCGTGGATTCGGTCCTACGACATCCTGGATAGCCAACCTGATTTACCCGCCGGGACATCCGAAAGCGGGGGAATATATCAGTTACGATATATCCAATGGGATCCGGAGCGAGGGGAATATTGTGCGTTATGGTCCCTGAAACGTTTATCATCTTTTTTAGAAAAGCCTATTTCAGTCAAGATATAATTCAGGGGAGAGATATTTCTCATGTTCAAAGAGAAAGCGATGGAAATGAGAAATGCAACCACTCGGTTTGTTCAATCCCTAAACTAAACCGTCATGACGCTGCGGCGTTTGTTATCATTTGCCTGGCTTCGATGCTGATCAACTTTTCCATTACCTTCAAGGGGTGGCTTCCCTTCGATGCAGATACGCTTCTCTTCTTTTATCCTCTGCGCTCTCTACATAGTGATCCGGCTACCGGCTTCTGGGATAGCTACATGTTTTGTGGATTCCCGAGAGACGCCAATCCTCAGTCCCAAATCCTCTATTTACCCAATCTTATTTTTCAGGTTTTCTCTACTCATGCCGGTTATATTCTCATGTTGATCGGCCATTATATTCTGGGTGGAGTATTCATGTACGTGTTCCTCCGCGGAACGAGATTATCGCCTTTTTCCGCCTTGTTCGGTGCTCTCGCCTTTCTTCTAAGTACTTTCTGGCGCTGCAAAGTCACCAATCTGGGATTGCTGGAAGGGCAAAGCTGGCTGCCGGCCTTGCTTTATTTTTATGTATTGAGTTTAGACCGCAAATGGTGGATTCCGTCATTAGCCGCGGCTATATCTTTTTCCATGATCATCCTGGCCGGGGTACCCCATACAGTCGTCTATTCATTCACGTTGGTATTGATGATCACAATTGTATTTGGATTTTTTGGGGATGTGCCATTTAAGACGTGGCTGAGTTCACTCTTTACATTTCTGGCTGCGTCTGCTCTGCTGACTATCGGAACCTGGCTGCCTGCTTTACTTTACGCTCCTGAAACGCAGAGAACGATGCTGCAACTTAATGAAGCACTGGCGGGTTCTCTTGGCTGGAATGAAATTTGGCGTGTCATACTAGGAGGGTTGTCGCAACCGGATATTTCCCGTGCCGATCCCTGGGAAGGAACATGCTATCTTGGGGCTACCGCTCTCTTCTTCATTCCTCTCGGTTGGCGGTATATGGCTAAACCGCTGCGCTATTCATTTACATTAGCTTCTCTATTCGCACTTTTATGTACTTTGGGCCGGGAAGGCGGCCTTTATGTTCTTCTTTACAATTATGTTCCCGGCTGGAATTTTCTTAACCTGCCCAATCGTTCGCTGATATTATTGGCTGTATCATTGCCTATCTTTGTTGGTTTTGGATTGGAAAAGTTTCTTTCCTTCGAATACTATACACAAAAAATTAAGATAATTTTGAAGATGTTCTGAAAATTTAACTCTTTCTGAATAG
>CAZXSQ010000082.1:0-17498 GCA_964643335.1 uncultured bacterium | reverse complement strand
GCATGCAGGAACATGTTATAATCAATATGCCCGTATTTCAATCCTACCTTAGTTCGATTAAAACCAACCCCAATTTCATCCAAAAAATAGCCCTATTGCAGGGCTTTGTAAAGGGTGATTTCCCGGAGAAAATCGTCAGGTGACGGTTTCGCAAATTTCCCTGGGAAGTCGACGAGGCCTGAAACAGAAGGGGGTAGCAGCCAGATCTGCTATATTTGTGCTTATTATCCGCTGGGTTCGGAGTGTTAGTTTTCTCCAGTCGACGAGAGAACAGCGAATATCTGGATCTTTTGAAATCAGCATATTGACAGGGTTTCAGAGGGTTTAGAGAAACGAATCCACCGGGTTTTTTTCGACACCCAGTATTTCCTTTTTCATGGCGTCTTCGGTCCGGAACCGGTAAATCAACACCGAATCCTCGCTTTTCTTGATAATTTTCTTCAACCCGGCCATGGCTTCCTGGTACTTCCCTTTGGTGATCTCGCCTTCAAACACGCTGTTCTGGACCCAGGTCAGATACTGCCGCAGGTGCTTGCAGGCTTTGGCCACGCGCTTCTGGTTGATGTCATAGACGAGGATGACGTACATAGAAAAACTTCACTCCACTTTCTTCCAGATACCAAATTTCGTGATCTGGAATTTTTCGGCTTTGGCAGGATCAGTGCATCCAGGGCAAAACGTTAATATTGGTTTTGAAATCCGAGAACCGAATTTATTGGCTTTAGAAGGATTGGTTTCTCGGGTAACTAATACCTCAGTTTCCCCAATTATCCTACTCAATGTATTTATTTCCTTCCCACCAGAATTCGAGTTACTATTATTCTGAGAAAAATAGAAATGCCCAGGGATTGGATCATTCTGTGATACTTCGACCGTGGGATTTTTTCCATTCAATTTAATATCAAATTTGCCAAACAATTTCTTATTAGAATCAAAGGACTTCTGGGGAATTAATTCAACTCTCCCAAAGCCGTATTTTCTTTCCCCGCCAATTTGAATAAGTGTTAACGCATCTTGCCATGGATAAAGATTACCGGCATTTTGCTTTTCGAGAATATAACCGACCAAAAATACCGGATCACCTGAATCTTTTTTATAATGGGTTAATATCTCTATTTCATGCAGACTTTCTTCCTCAGCGGATTTAATCGTGGGTGATATGGCGGTTGAAGCATAAGAATCTACGAATCTATTCTCAAATTCAGGTTTGGAATAGCGTCCAAATTTCAACTCTTTTTTATAATACGACGGAATCATCTGCTCGCTGCCATCGTTATTTTCAGATAAATAGAAATAGCTGAATCTTAGATTGGCTTTAAGAAAATCGCCAATATCTTGATAATTTCGATCATTCTGCATTTTGGCAATGGCGGCAGTTAAGGCACCCCAGAAGGTTTTGGCGGGAACGTAACGACGGGTGTATTGAATATTTTCCATTTTTTTACAGCCGATATGCAGCGGCGAGAGTAAACGAAAGACGATTTTGTACACGTTCCAAATCTGGACGTTTTTTTCAGATGTACTCATCATTGTAATCCCTTGGATATGTGGCGAACATAGATCAGCGTCTGTTCATAAAATTCTTTCACCATGAGTAGACTCTCCAACGATTCTGAGATTTTTAAGTACAACTCAAGAATTGCTTTCTTTGCATTAGTGTTATTTTTCGATTTCAGAGAGCTTACTCCATTTGGATTTAATGCAAAAAAATGTAAAGGTTCTTTCTTTAACGACTCATTCAATTTATCAATACATATAATTGCAGATTTATTCTCATTAGAAATGTTTTGATCATCAAATCGCTTATCTCCACTCCGTGAAAGGAGAAAAACAGCCATCGCATACACACCATGCTCTTGCAACACACCCAAGGCTTTTGTGGATAGATTTTCTAGTGTATCAATATCTACACCAGCATTGCAAATCTGTAAGGCCACCTCGCCTGCTAATTTGTCCAAGTTTCTATTAGCCATTTTCGCTTTTCTCCTGCACTTTTTGGGTTTGTGAACTTGTCTGGGATCCGCTCTTTACCCAGCGTACCCGCCCGAATCCACGAGTTCCCATGCCCCCGACGCCCAACATTTCAATATTCGAAAGACCGGTTTCAAAAACATTGATCGGCGATTCCCATTTGGCTGATAACTCATCACCGGCATTATCTTCGTATTCTTTTTTATTATTGTTACTGTTTTTCAATTTTGCCTTATTCTTCGTTTTGGGAAAATTATTGGAAAAATCATCCATTACAACTTCCATCATCAGAAAGGTTGATCTCGGAATCGCTTCATAGGTGAATAGAGCGCCGCTTTTAGCGGTACCGGTTTCCGGATTAATGGAAACGGAAGTGCGCACTTCCAGATTATCATTCACGATTCGGGAAAATATATGGTCGGAGACAATCGCGATTCGGTCTTTTATCACCTCATACTCAACAACGCCGGAACCGTGATTGGGTGTAATCGATACATTACCATCTTTTTTTTCAGGTTCCAGCATCAACCAACCAAAATTCAATGCTGCGTTTCTTTGAAACGTGCTGGTAAATTGGTCGTCATCCAATTGTGGGATATTGGAATTGCCCCAGCCGAACCGTTCCAAAACATGCTTGGTGGTAATCCAGATTGGCCCCATCATCGACCAGACCGGAAAGAACAAAATCTGAGCGTCAAAGATATTGATCGTGCCTGCCCGGGCGTGCTGGTTGTCGCCTCCACTGCTAACACTGCCAAAGGTATAACAGATCGGGCAGGTCTCTTTCCCACAATGGCCACCCTGCCCTGCGCATGATACTTTTTCGTAGGCATATGCAGCATAGGTTCGGATAGCGCCGTTGAGTGACGTCCCGGGGATTTTGGGGAGTTTTGTTCCCGGCTCCCGGGCAATGCTGTTATCCACACGTCCCAGCCGATAACCGCCAGTACCGATATGAACCGGATCCAGCGTTATTAGCAAATATTGCTTTAAATTGTTATCCGGCATGTTATTCCTCCTTCAATCGTCTTTTCAGTAATTTCATGTATAATTCAAAAACGTCGAGCAGGCGTCCGTTGATAGCAAATTCAAGTATAAGGTCGCGATCTTCATCATTCAGATCGCTATACCAATCTTTTGCCTGCGCGTGAATGGTATGTTCTACGAAATTTTTAAACGTATCATCTGGATCTGCTGTATGTAGCCAGGTTTCTCGCTTGTCTTCGATCACATCCAGCAGTCCCCGGAACTGCGCATTAATCAAACCACCGTTCGAAATCAATTGCCAGGTTTTTTCTAACTTGTGCAGTTCCTCCAGCAAGAATGGCTTTGAGTTTCGTAGCGAGCGAATACTGTTTTCATAATACAGATCGAATCGCCGTCCTGGCACTTCCAGGAATTCGAAATCAAAGAAGGATGGTGTGACATAAACCGAGTCACCTTTTTTTAATTCGGAAACATGACAAACATACCGCCAGTCAGAATTATTATTTAGCAGCGGTGCTTTGAAAACATCGGTTCGAATTCCGATCTGCGTATCCTGTGTGTGATCCGTATAGAAGTAAGGATAATAAAAATCGGTTTTGGCAGGATCTCCCAAACGACTACTGACTTTCCATCTTAAATTATATCCGTCGGTTTCATTCTCATGTCGCTTTGCCTTCAAACGAAGCGTAGTCTTTTTCGATGCCTCATCAAAAGATGCATCATCTTGAACTTGCCAGCAGAGCGGATTATTGTCAAAACCATCTAACATTTTCCGACCAGCTTCCAGAATGGTATAGAGCGGCTGCTTTCGTTTGGCAAAGACTACCGCAATATTGAACGGGAGTCGATTTTTAGCTTTGGAGAATTGCTCATCATACTGCTTTTTAATCATCGAAATGATTTCGACCGCATAGGAAGCAGGCACCAAAAACATGAATAATTGTGGCCCCGCCAGGATGGGGACGCACGGATAATACGTTTTGTCAACTTTCTTGACGGATTCAATCTTGATTTGAAGATTGAGTCTTTTTTCTGCAGTTTCTTTGAGAAGAGTTCCTTTTGTTAATTTTTTTTGCCAATCGAACTGTAACTGTTTTTGCAAGTAATCCCAATTGATCGCTGATACAAATTCCAATTGGCGGTTATCGTTTTCACTTCCTTTAATGCAATAAAAACTGAGCGGTACCTTACCCAGATTGAAATCATATACATGAGTAGCCGTGAAACTCTTTGACCCGACGCCAACATTGCTTTCATCAGTGGCTTTGATAATTAACCGCTGACGTTTCAGTGCACTCATGCACGATTCCACCAGCGAAGGGATATTCTGATTGAATTCGCGGGTCTGATGCCAGATGCGGTTAATGCGGGCAAATGAAGCGGGTTTACCATTAACAAAAAAAAATCGATGGTCGTCATCGGCATTATAAATATGCCAAGCATCTCTTTCATTCTGCAGATAATAATCGAATTCACCGAGATTAGTAAATGCTTTTCCCGGGTCAAAATTTAAATAAGGTGCTATAGAGTCAGGAAATGATATTGAAATTTTACTTTTTAGAAATTCGCCCAAAGTCAAAAATTGCTTTGTATCAGATATTGAAATTCCTGATGATGAAAACGTCTCTTTTAGAGATTCAATAGTTTTGTTTAACTCTTTATGCATTTTATCTAACTTCTCACTGCTTTTGATAATATCTTCCACAGCGAATGAATCGACGAGATTATTTATTGTGCCTATAGTGTTAGAAATATCCTGACGAAGTTCAGCAGTGGATTTGGATTGAAATGTCCTGTTTATCCAATCTCTAACATTCCTTTTTAAATCATTCTTATAATCACTAAATAGAGAAGGCTTTCTCTCAATGAGTTCACGAAACGTCTTCACCAGCATACTATTCAACCACCAGCCATTAAGCCAGTTCTTCATATCAAACTTGCCAGCAATCAATGCCACCTGGCCCACGTCATCGGCCACTTCATCCATCCAGATGGTCTTGTCATTCTCCTGTTCCCACCAATTCCGTGCCCGTGTTTCCCGACGTTCATAGCATACACCGCAAATTTTTCGCGCCACGGCTTTTCTCAAAGCGATACCGCTCAAGCCATGCCCTATAAACCGCAAATTGCACGAATGGCATAAATCGACCCGATTTGATTGACCAGCATCTAAATCGGGATAGAATTGATTGAATTTGGGCGTGTATTCGGAAATAGCTTCACCTAGTTTAAGCGCCTGACGAGAAGAATCTGATAAATGAATTTCAGGCTTTAATTCATTTTGTAATTCCTTCTTAAAAACACCTTCAATTTTTTCAACAATCTCTTTCTTAACTGCTTTTTCAATTCCCTCAAGAGTAGGAAAGAGAAATACCGATCCATTTTCATCCCGATAGACTTCGTTGGCGATGGGATATTCGATTTCCAGCAGAGATTTAATGGTGTCCAGAGTATTTTTCAGCGCCTGCTGCTTCCCCAAAATATCATTCACACTGCGGGCTTGCGTCAGATAATCCAATCCATTGTATCTGACCGACAACATTTTCCATTCGAATTTTTCAATATCATTGTATTCTAGATTGGCAGGCTGTTCTAACAAAATCTTGGCAATTCCGGCTTTGTAGAAGCTTGCCGTAGAATGGTGAAAGCTGTAAAGATCCACGTCGTTGATGGGATAACGGGTATCGGCGATGTAGGGTGAAATGTGCTTTTTCAGCATCTGGTGAAATTCCGGATGAAATGCTGTCCAGAATTCCAATTCCTTTTGGGAATCTGTTTTTCCACTTTTTTTCTGATCAAAGAAGTCATTCACTTTTTGAAGCAGACTTTGCAGGTTGAAAAGAAAACAATCTTTTTCAATATTGATATTTTTCTTTGATATGTTTCCCGCCTCATAGCCAAAAGCGCTACTTAGGTGAATGAAGTTTCTCTCCTGCTGATTAATGTTGGTTTTTAGCGTAAATCCCTTGTCCCCACCTACTGAACGGCTGTGCGCAACTTCAAGCATTTTACTCAGACGAGAAGTCTTGCCTTCGAGTGCTTTATCCAATATTGGTTGTTCACTTTGCTCTTTATAAAGGTCTTTTATTATTGTAGAAGAAAACTCTCGCAACTCATACAGTCTGTCATTCAGTGGGGCTGTTGGGAAGGAAATTTTCAAATTCGACAGGAGTGTCTTGAGTGATTGCGGATAAAACTTGCCTTGAGCCTTCTGTGCAAGGTCCCAATGGCTTTTCCAATTATTGTCGCTCTGTAAACCGGGATTTCCGATTAACAAATCATATAACCAGTCGCCGAAATAGAGATGAAGATTGAAGTCTTGACTGATCAGGTGTTCCTCACTCATCTTGCCAATATTATGGATCATGGCGCCGATTTCCGCCAGCAGGATATTGTCACGGTTATCCGCAAGCACTTTTAATCGTTCACTCATCGGCAACCTCCATAATCCTGGCATCAATTGTTTGCAGGAAATCATCAAAAAAACAGGTTCCCATTTCCTGTAAATCAACGCTGGTTCCGGCAATGATGAATCTTTTATCGTAAATGGAATTTTCAATAACCCCAAAGCCACTGGTCTTCTTGGCCGAGAAGCCATAAGTAAAGAACATGTTTTTCAGCGCTTCTTTGAGAACGTTCCAGTCCTCCTTTAGCGCTTCCTTACGTGCTGTGTTGTTTTCCGCCAGATCGAAGGGGAACCAGAGCAAACTAAAGTTACCTGTGGCAGTATCCGGCACCACTTCAAAATAAATTGGGTTTTTGCCGGCCCGTGTTTTCCGGTCATGGGGATTAATCACTTCCAGATCTATTTTGTCGAAAAAGGTAGGATAAAAGTGAAGCCGCCCCTGAAGACCCGCAACATCTTTTATTGGAGGAATTTCCTTTTCCAGATATTGCTGCCATGGTTTGACTATCTCGTTCTCGAAATCTTTCTTTTCTTTTTTAGTTCTTGGTTTTCTATTAAATAATCTTTGAAAGATACATTCATTAAAATATTCATAAACCGCTTCAGTCTCATGACCAAAGATGCGTATCAACCGCAGTCTTTCGGCAAAAATGTCATCTATGATGTTTGTAAGAGTGTCGATGAAATTCCTGCCCGCTGTCCAACGCAAGTTGCCTTTCCAGCCGGAAGGCGACATCATAGGTACTTTGAACACTTTGTCTTTTTTCACCGGATTTTCGATGATGTAGAAAGGTTCATCGTCACGGGAGATGAACGGCTTGGCCAGTTTGAATTTGAATTGGATGAAAAAAGAACTCGGCAATAAATTACTGATATCGAAATCTGGCTTCAGAAGATTAAAAGGAATGACATATTCATCAAATTGGTTCTTAATGAATTGCCAATATTCTGGTTCATCATTATTGAATTGATGAACAAACTTGAGAAGACCAAAATTATTACTTTTTTCTCTGCCTGCGGTAGCAAAAGCTTTTTCATCAAATGTCTTTTGTCTATTTCGTTTATCCGTAAAGCTTGGTTTAACCTTCAAGGCTGCTGAAGATAAAGCTTGCAGCCTTGAATAGACTTCAAAATCAGCAACCGTAACATCCTTTATGGATTTCTCAATTATCTGTTTGTCGAAGCTAATATTTCCACCATGATCTAAATAGACATTGTTTTGAGCCAAAAATTCTTTAGCTGCCATTTTTAGTCACTTCCATAAACAGGTTGCTTAATAGAGATTCGCCAGTTTCGATATTTTCAATTTCATTCCTTTTAAGCAGAGTGATTATATTGTCCAACTCTCCGAGTTTCGCATAACCCCACGTTCGTTTTGCTTTATCACTGTGAAATGAAAATATTTTCTTACTTTCCCCAATTTTGCCGCCCATCCATCTTTGCAAATCCGATGCATTATTGTATTTCCCATTTGAATCTCTACCGACAATAGTATTCATCTGAATTCGTGTTAGATAGTAATTTCGAATGAACCAAAAATTGCTTAGAACTGGAATATCATTACTCTGTTTAACGTTGTTTTCTTTATCAAACTTATTTAGAATTTCGATGATTTGGTTTTTTTGAAAAGCTCTACCTCCGTAGGGCGAGTTTAATTGAATCAAACCGTAATCTGCATGATGCGCTTTATTATTCTTAGATTTTACCTCGGAAGGTTTCAACACAGTCTTTCCACCTATTGAACCGATATCTGAAATTATCTGTAAAGTATGAAATAATAAAAAAGCCTCTTCATCATGAATGGGTTTTAAAGGAATAAATTTAAATGTATAACTTTCTCCACTTTCAATCTTTTGGGCTATGAGATCATTCTTATCCAAAACGAGAAACCGAAACTTCCTCGCCCATCCTGTGCATCCAAAAAGTTCACAAGCAGCACAATGTCTGTCCCCTTCACATTTTGAATACTTTGGATCACACGCTGCTACTCCGAGACCTCGAATAAGTGCCTCATACCACCACCTTAAACTG
This sequence comes from uncultured bacterium, assembly GCA_964643335.1. GTDB lineage: Bacteria > Hinthialibacterota > Hinthialibacteria > Hinthialibacterales > Hinthialibacteraceae > CAZXSQ01. The sequence goes on along the minus strand of CAZXSQ010000082.1, from coordinate 9,103 downwards.
CCAATAATCCCGGATTCGTGCAGCCGGTCGCACGTGCCATCCACCCCACCGGTCCAAATAGGGGGGAGCGTTTTGAGTTGAATTTCCATAATGGTCTCTCTATCTCCCTGATCGATTGAAGAATGAAGAGTGATGATTGAAGAGTGAAGAAGTCCCCGCCCCTCCACCATTCTTCGTTCGTCGTTTCTGTTTTCCATTCTTCATTTTTCACTCTTCATTTTTCACTCTTCATTTTGCATTCTTCACTTTTCATTCTTCATTCATCTTTTTCTATCATTTACTTCTGTCAACCCAATAGTCCGGCCGCCGATGCTGGTGGGACACCGCGATAATAAAAATATGGTCCGGTTCTTTTGAGTAAAGCAGCTTATAAGGAAACCGGGAGAGCAGGAATTGCCTGACATCACCGCGAACAATTGATCCCGCATCCGGATACTCGGCTATGCGCAAGGTAGTCTTTCTTACTTCTTCTTTGAACTGCGTTCCCAGACCGGGATATTGTTGATTGTAGTAACTTACCGCATCGGACAGCTCTTGTGTGGCGTATTCTGAAAAGAGAATACGCACTATTCTTCCCCAAAAATCTCATCCATGGGAATCCCTTTGATATTGCCCTTTCTATATTCCTCAAGCCGCCTTTCCGCTTCCTCCGCCCAGATTTCATCCACTGACTCGTCTGGCTTGTCCAGGCTTTTTAGTAAACCATCCACCAATTTTAACCGCTCTGCCGGCTTCAATTGTATGGCTTGTTTTAGGAGATCTTTTGTATCCATAAATAATTATCCTCTGTTATCGTTATGACAATATACGACCATTGCTACTCTTATTAAAAAGGACGATTGAAGAGTGATGAGTGATGAGTGAAGAAGTCCCCGCCACTCCCAATGGGGTGAGATCGAGCTGGGGCCTTTTCTCCTTCTTCACTCTTCATTCATCATTCTTCATTCATCTTTCCTGTTTTTTCATTCTTCCTTCTTCATTTTACACTCTTAATTCGTCTTTTCCGCCCGCCACCGCAGGCTGCCGATAATCCCGGTTTCATGAAGCCAGTCCATTTTGCCGGTTTCCACCCCGCCGGTCCAGAGAGGGGTGAGAGTTTTGAGTTGGATTTGCATGATGATCTCTTTATCTCCCTGATCGATTGAAGAGTGATGAGTGATGATTGAAGAAGTCCCCACCACTCCCCATGGGGTGAGATCGAGCTGGGGCATTTTCCCTTCTTCATTCTTCACTTTTCATTTTTCATTCGTCTTTTCCGTTCTTCCTTCATCATTCGTCACTTTTCATTCTTTAATCGATATTCTGTACTCTCTGTTGAACCTCAGAAGTAAAAATGAGGTCTGTAGTTTTTGTTTAATCAAAAAACGCGCTTCCGATTTCAGACTGATCTAGTTGCAGCCCGAATTTTGTGTTGTACCGAGCATCGACGCTCCAGTAAAAGTCGCCTTTGACCGTTCTTCTTTGACCAATGCGGTCCAGTGATGTTAATCTATATTTTTGCCCAAACGAAATATTAGTAAGATACCGCATGGCACCAAGATAACTTCCTTCTTCTATTGCCTTTAAATATTCCGACTCAAACTGTATTGGTACCACTTCTACAGTTCTAATTAAAGCATAAAAATCCCTGATAGCATCAGAATCAAAATGTGGTGTCATCCCGGTGATGACCTTTGCAAACTCACTACGAGTATTTTCGTAGATTTGACTGTTTTCCCCGGTATATCCCTGAGAATACACAGTATTTACCATCTGCTCGACATCCTGCTGGTTGAGCTCTTTCCCATCTTGAAATAGATTTAAAGTTTTTTCTACAAAATCCTGAGAATAGATATAATGGTCCTTTTCCGAAGGTATCACTGCAATTTTTACTGGTACAACCCCTTTATTCCCAGCCCGATTTACTCGCCCAAACCGTTGAACCAACGCATCGATAGGTGCGGGTTCGGTGTACAGCACGTCGAAATTGATATCCAGGGAAACTTCGACAGTCTGTGTAGCTACTAGTAACTGGATATGATTAATACGTTGTTCCTTTCGCTCGCGATCCTGAAGGATAAAACGGCTGTGGAATAATATTGATTCCCCATTAAAATCCTTTTGAAGTATCATATACATTTCCTGAGCTCTTTTAACCGTATTACAGACTACTAAAACACGTTTCTGATTCTCCAGATCCTCCAGCATTTCGCCAGAATGTTCGATTAGTTCACCAGGCAACAATTGAATTTGATGGCGAGGTTGTTGAATAAATTTTTGTTCCTGTGGATGAGTTACATCCAGCTGAATCTGGTGTAAATCTGATATTGTCTCCTCGATAAGAGTCTTTAAAAAGTCAGGGAAAGTCGCCGAGAGAAATAAAAACTTCCCACCCCAATCCACCAGTTGATCGACCATCCCCAGAATCAATGCTGTGGTTCTGGGATCATAGGCGTGGATTTCGTCAAATACAAAGATGCCTCCTATGACCTCGGCAATTTGAGATTCCCATCCCTTCGGTTGAAAAAATGCCCGGAGTAATTGATGAGGTGTAAGCACCTTCAACGGATGATACATTTTGTGTGATAAGTTCAATGCTTTCCCGGCTAGTTTCTGTGCATAATCCGGAGTATATTTTTTATCGAGTAATTGCCGGTAAATAAAGTAATGAGCCTTCCCATGTAGTATTCCGACATCTTCATTTCCAAAATGACTCTTCAGTCGATTATACATTGCATTAATACTTGCTGTAAACGGGAGCACATAAAAGATTCGCCTTCCTGCGTCCTGCTGCCTTCCAGCCCATAAAACGGCTGCCTCGGTTTTTCCAGACCCAGTTGGTGCAATCAGTTGTGCATGTCCGAATGTAGTGAGACAACGGGTCTGAAATGGGTACCATTCAAATTCCGTGTATGCTACCTCCACCTCTTTCAAACCGGGCCGTATTTCATCTCTCCCGAAAGAAGCGAGATGATCACTGGCAATGGTATATCCACGTAACAACGTTCCATAAATTTTTGAAAGTGGGCTTTTCTGTCCATCAACTATATTCCAGTAATATGTATTGACTACTTCATTTACCGGATCCGGCCATTCTCTTACATTTCTATTCAAGACAATCTCTGGCATTGTAATGTCATAATCATTTGCCATGGCACCAATGTATTCAATAAAGGCTTCCATCTGAGAAAAGTTTGGTTCTAATTCATGGAGTTTCTGAAAATAATGTTGTTTCTCAACTGAGGCTGTGGTTGAGTATTGTTCCCGTAATTCATTCACATTTTTATGATGGGTGATGATGGCAAGGGCGATCGCATATTTATCAGTTTCAGATAGCTGAAGATGCTCTAATACGAATGCAGCCGATAGTATTTCGTGACGATATCTCCATGGTTCATTATTGTGCAACTGATTCTGAAATCCAATGGCGGCTTTTCCGATATCGTGAAGGGCCAACACATAAAAAAGATGACTGAAAAAATACTTATTCCCTGATATTTCAGGAAGAAAGGGATATGCCGTTCTCACTGAATTCCAAACGTGCAGACAATTCCCGGTATGTTCTTCAAGTGTTTCGGATGGAACTGATTTGGCTAAAAGTTTTTCCACCACCAGATACCCCAATTCATTTCCGGATCGTATAATACCGGGTCACCGGAATATTGTTGGAAATTGTCGATTAGATAAAACGGTCGAACACCCTGTGCTTCTCTGGGAGTTGTTTCCGAAAATGATACAGGTAGTGCCTGTACTACTCCGTAAATTCCCTCAAATGGAAAGGGCAGAATTGTATGTCCTAATCTGACAGACGCTTTGCGCTCCAGTTGCACTGCCCGAATTGCAGTAATCTGTGCCAATTCCGTTGAACGCCCGAGAAGAAGCGGATAATAGGGTGTTTCCAGCCAACCCGCCACTTCATCTGACTGCGTATAGAATATAAGCTTGGGCTCTATTAGGAATTCCCGCTGATTGATATTGGATTTTGCCCTGAGATTCTTTGAAAGTTCGTAATAGGTTTCTAGGTCTGTTGCTTTACCCGCACTCTGGAAGATAAAGCCAAACTCCTGCGAACTTGTGTCAACATAATCGCCTTTTGCTGCCGATAATAACCCAAACAATGTCGATAGCGGCGGGACTGGTAGCGTTGGTTGCATTCCGCTGACGAAAGTGGGATACCGAAATGACGCGGTCCAACCTTCGATGGTAACACGATAGTATGTTTCCATAATTTATTCCATTGTCGACTCTATTTCGTTGGTAAAGTTTTCAATCGCTTCCCGGGGCGTTGCTACTTTGACGGTGACATCCTCAAATTGAACACTCTCTAGTTCTTCCAAATCTGGGTTGAGCGCATCCTGAAATCCCATTTGTTTACCGATCCAAACAGTCGATCGAATGACATCCGAATATTGTGCTAGTGTTTCTCGGAGCGCCTCGATATTGAGGGAGGCGCCAGAGTCTTCCTTTGATATATTCATAAAAAGATGATTGCCGCCATCAACTATAGCAAGCACGATCACTTTTGGTGTTACATCGGTTAGGTGTTGAGTTCCCTTTGTTGTTGAATAGAGAAATGGCAACGCTTTGAGAGTATCCTGGGACCGTTTTAACCGTTCGCCTTTGGGTAATTCCCAGTTGTTACCATTCTCGACCGCACCACTCGATTCGATCGCTTCACTAATTTGCTCTAGTTGCACATATTTTTCGTCGAGGTTCTTGTACCCGGTTTTTTCAGTAGCTCCGAATATTCCGACGGCTGAAAGATCCAATGAGAAGATTCCCTTAAGTACTGTTGAATAAAATTGATGTTCAAATGGTACAGGGTCCCCTTCGTGTCGTGCCATAACTCCAAAATCATCAACAATATTTGCCGGAGCAACTGATACCAGAGGGGAGTTTTTCAATGGAGATAGTCTCGTCAACGTTCCTCCGTCTGATTTTTTTAATGCTCGCATATAACCGAAAACATCATCGTCTTCACATATAAAGGGATTCGCACTAGTGAATGCGACTTTTTTCTCCCGAACAATAGGCGAGAGATTCCAACCAAATTTTGACTCCAGTGTATTGCGCCACCAGAACCGCCATGCCTGTGCAGATACATAGGGATAGACATCGCGTCCCTTTCGAATGCTTTTAACAGCCACAGTATTTTCAGTTCGAGCTCCAACATCCGCGCCGGCATTATTCAATGCCGAATGAGGCGCATCGATCAATACGAATCCCTGAATTGTTTTATGCATGATTCTCAAATCCTTTCCCGTTTATTCTTGAGTAGTTTCTTCAATTTCCTCTTCTTCCTCACTGACGAGACCTTCTTGAACAATCCAATCGTGCAGCTTCTCATATACACGAAACATCAAAAGATCATGGACTTCCCGCCAATCCTGATATCCATTGGGAAAAAGTTTTTCAACATAATCATCAAAAGAAAAGAGTGGATGTTGATCTTGTGACATCCGATCCCTCGTAATACGAAGGAAGATATTGCGCAAAAAGTTATATGAACTGGCCTGTTCTAACTGTGCCAGTCGCTTTTTACCGCGTTCAGAATGCTGGAAGAAGTCGGCAAGTGTATCTCCCAATGTTCTGATCGCATCAGTCCGTTTTTGGTCCATTTTTCTCACCTCTGTTACGTATTCACTGATTAATTCCCATGTCCCGTAGGACAGTTTTTTTCTCCTGTCGTAAAAATATCCCAGAATACTTTGATTGTTCAGAAGTCTAATGTATACGCTATTTTGATAATTCTTATATTCATCTTCGGTTTTATCCTCTATTTTTCGATAGCCCCTTCTTACAATGGACTTCCACTCACTACGAAACCGAGAAAGATTAGCTATCCAGAGGAATCGGAAAAGAGGAGATGGTAAATCATAAAATTCTAATTCCGGACCCTGAATATAATTAGTAAAGCTATATAGCCGTATTGATGTACTATGGTATTGCCATCTTTCTTCATATTGGAGGATTAAATCCTCAGCAATGTGAAAGAAGGAGTTAATTGGATTCGCATACCCCTCGTTCAATGGTCCGTCCCCACTACCAACCGCTGCTTGACTACGAGCATTTTTTAAACCCTTCGCTGCCCAAACTTCTAATAGTTTGTGACTGTTTGAGTGAATTGCTAACATTTTTCCACCACAAGTATAAAAAGCGATAGGGGCACATTGAGCAGCAAAGGTACACACATCACAAAAATCTGCCCCTTCGTTTGCGAAGGAAAACATATTTCTGGAAGCGCCGGAACCAATAAGTGGAAAATGCATCCGATTTTTTTTGGTAACCACCTCTCTTCTGCCACATGACAAGCAGTTACCTTCAGCCTTCAATTCTTTAACATTATTAAGTAACTCATCAATAAACTCGCGTAATTTTTCTTTTTCATTTCCTTTGTTGGAAGGATTATTTGTAGGATAATTCACAAAATTGGTATAATTTGCTTTCTGCCAAACGGGAATTATGTACAAACGTTTAACCAAGTCTCCCATATCGACAATATGTTCTTTGGTAACTTCTGATGGTTTTGATACCTCAGCAAAATTAACGATAGTAGCGACCCCAAGATCAACGAACGGATTACCGGTATAGAACAGAAAACTCATTTCGCTTTCCTAACAAGTTTAAGAATTTATATCTGGATCTGCTCTCATCCATCACTCTTCCTTCTTCAATTTTCACTCCTCATTCGCCTTGAACCGCTCCTTAGAATATCGAACCGCAGAATGGCGAATGTTGAATGTTGAAGTAACCCATCTCCACCCATTGGGGAGGGGACGGGACTTCTGCGGTTCGTGATTCGATATTCTTCATTCATCATTCTGCATTCTGCATTCATCTTTTCACTTCTGCAGTTCATCATTCGACATTCATCATTCGTCTTTCCTGCTTTCCTTCTTCATTTTTCATTCTTCACTCGTCCTTTTCGTCCTCCATTCTTCATTCATCATTCTTCTTTCCCGTTCTTCCCTCTCTCTTCTTCATTCTTCAATTTTCAATCATCAATCTTCAATCCTCTTCCCCTACCACCAGATCACAAATCCCTGGTATGTTTCATCTCCCAGTAAATGTTTGATCAGTTTATAGCATTCCAGTTTGATGAGGCGCTGGTAGGAGACGTTGCGTCCCAGGTTCCGGTGCTTGATGGTGGTTTGGAGCCGCTGGTCATATTCCCGGAGCACGATTTTGCGCCCGGCTTCGTTGAGCAGACACTGGTTGGTGTCCTTGTCGAAATGTTTCTCCTGTATTTCGCTGTTGTTAATAAGTTTGAAAATCATCCGGTCCGCCAGCAGCGGCTTGAAAATTTCGGACAGATCGAGGCTTAGAGAGAACCGTCTATCACCGGGTTCATGAAGATAGCTAATGGTCGGATTCAACTGGGTTTGATAAATCCGGGACAACACTGTAGTGTAAACCAGGCTGTTGCAAAACGAGATCATGGTATTCACCTTGTTATCCGGCGGGCGGCGGACGCGCTTTTCAAAGGGGAAATCGTTTTGTGTGAGAATGTCGTTCCAGGTCTGGTAATAGGCATCCCGGGAACGGCCTTCGATGCTCATGAGTGTTGGCACATCCGGAGTTTGAGGAATCTCTGCGAGTAAAGCGGTGATTCGATCGAGAGTTTCCTGTAAATTCCTGCCCCGGTTATTGTAATACATGAGCGTTTTCAAAATGTTCTGCAGGGAAGCCGACACGAACGCCCGGGCAAGTGGAATGCGTTTTTTCCCGTGAAAATAATGCTTGGCCTGCTCCACCAGCAGGGCACCGGAATTCAGATGTTCCCTGGGATAAAACGATCCGGTGTAATAATCGTAGTAATTGAAAAAATGCACCACCACCTGATTTTGGGCCATGAAGTTTATGAGTTTGCTGTTCCATTGCGTCTCGCCGAAACAGTACAGGTTGTCAATTCCTTCAATGGGTATTGGTTTGGTCTGCCCGTCTGTATTCACATACAGCGTATTCTGCTTCCGCTTGAGTTCCACGTTGCTGAAGATGTAGTAGTTACGCTTCATCGCTTACAGAGAAGTAAGATTGCAGAATGAAGATTGACGATTGAAGAGGTTCCCACCACCAAACCCCGGGGAGGACGCAGGGTGGAGACTTCTTCATTCTTCAATCGTCAATCATTATTCTTCCTTCATCTTATTTTCCTTTTTCAATCGTTATATTTCATTCAATCTTTTTCTGGGCGGTCACAACACTTTTAACAAATATAGAAATTAGCTCATTATTTTCACTCGAGAGCAAATCAATCTCTGCTATGTCTGTAATTAATGATGCCCGCTTGATGATTTGTAAAGCAATCAGCGTTTCTCGCAATTCTTTCAATGCGATTTTCATTTTATGGATGAAGTCCTTTCTGGATTCTGCAGCTTGCGCTTCGCCATAGAGTAGAGCCGGAGCGGTGCCGCTCCGCACGATTTGACCTCCGAGATGATTGCCTGCCCGGGTTTTTGGCAATTGGTCAGAGAGTTGGATAACCTGTACGGCGAAATCGACCAGGCGCTCTTCCAGTTTATTTGGAAAATAGGCTTCTGATACCCAGTGAACCGGAGTGTCGGGAAATTGGTATTTACTGTTCATTTTTGAAACCCTTCAGAGAAGGATGATTACAGGTTGAAGATTGCAGATTGACAATTGAAGAAGTTCCCCCGCCAAGCCTTGGGAAGAACGCAGGGCGGAGACTTCTTCATTCTTCAATCTCCAATCTTCACTCTTCATTCTTACTTCGTTTTTTTGCTCAGCTCCAGCAGAATTCATAGTATGCGCATTTCCGGCAGAATTTTTTGTCGATTCGGCCCGGCATAGTCCTTTGTTGGACAATCGCTCGGATATCAGACACAATGGTTGCCAGCCGCGGGATGTCGTCTTTCGTCAGTTCCACCTCTTCCGTCCGTTTGAGTTTGGGATAATTGATGATGCCTTTCCGGACGTCGATCTCTTTCTGCTGCAGAATGTAGAGATAATACTTCACCTGCCAGCGATGGGCTTCTTCCACAGACCGGCCCCGCTTGGTTTCATGCAGCACACCTTCCTTCAGATCCAACCAGTCCACTACAATCCGGTCGTCGATTTCCAGGTCTTTCTTTTCTCGGTTATAACTGAGTTCTCCAAGGATTTT
>CAZXSQ010000081.1:12270-17560 GCA_964643335.1 uncultured bacterium | reverse complement strand
TCACGCCGAATTGTTGATGGGGACCGTGAGTCCAATAGGTTGGATTGCCCTTCTCTGTGCCGGCTTTCAGTGGTTCCACCAGATTTTGTTGGTCATGCTTTTCGATGATTTCTTTCAAATCTTCCCATGATCCCACTTTTTCGCCCATTTCGGGGCCGGGCAGGCAAATCGGTTCGACGATGCCTCCCCAGGTGTGCATGCTCCAGACATCCGTTACCGGTGCCTCGGAAGCCATCAAGGCTTGCAGGTCTTTCTGACAGATGCAGGCTTCATGCGCTTGTTTTTCTTCATTGGCGCCGTCAACAAAATAGGAGCGGTTCATATCCACACCTTGCGCATTAACACGATACCAGCCATTGGATGGTGCATCGGGGCTCATCATGACGATAAAATGATTGATGCTGCGTTGGCGCGCGTCTTTCGCCTCATCGCTCAAAAGCCAATCGATCATGCCCACCATTCTCCATTGCGAGTTATGCTCGCCCGGATGTTGATTGGCAAAATAATGCACCCAGCGTTTATTCTCAGGATGGGGGCCGTTGGGATCGGTAATGGTCACTCGATAAATTGTGCGCTTGCCGAGTGATTGTCCCAGTTCATGTACTTGAACGTACTCGCTGCTTTTCCAACTCTCGATTAATTCAACAAGATCTTCATAAGACATGGGGACTTGATGGCCGACAGAGACCGTGTCTTCCGTAAAGGTTGGGAAGATCAATGTATCGCCTTCAGTTGAGTCTTTGCCGTGTTTTTCCCAATGGATCGGCTGCCAGTTTTTTCCGTCATAGGACCAGGAATAGAAATATTCATTGAAGATGTAGGCGTCTCCGCAGTAGAAATAGACATCGAGCCGGAGATCATTTCCTTTAGCGTTTTGCTTGATTATAAATTGAAGTTTGTTGCTCCAGTTCGAATGTTCAGGCGCATGTCCCAAAACAACCTTGAAGTGATTTTTAGCGACTTTCTCAATCGTTGTACCTTCAGACCCCAAAGGCCCGTCAAAAGTAAAATCGTCTACCGAAAGTTCACCTGCGTAACAGGACATCGCCGCCATAATTATTACTCCTGTGCATAAAAATCTGCATACGCTTCTAATCATTCATGACCTCCTTAAAATATATTGTTCAATGAGAAAAAAAATTTCGTTTATTCGGAATTTAACTACTTTTGAGTATCTATTCAAGAAGAAAGCATGTATTCTTGCCATTGTCTCTCGACCTGATTCTATTTTTTGTTTAGATTGTTGACATACGATATTATCCTACAAAGTGAGGAAACTATGTCTGAACTACTTTATGATTTGAATCCAAGTGAGAGAATTCTCTTAGGTCCCGGCCCCAGCAATTGTCCACCGGCTGTCTTGCGTGCGATGGCTTCGCCCATGATCGGCCATCTCGATCCTGAATTCCTGAAGTTGATGGATGTCATTCAGCAGCTGCTGCGGGAGGTGTTTCAGACGAAAAACCAATTTACGATTCCTATATCCGGCACCGGTAGTGCTGGGATGGAGACATGCCTGGTCAATCTTCTCGAACCCGGTGATACCGCTGTGGTTTGCCGCAACGGGGTGTTTGGCACACGAATGGCGGATATTGTCGAGCGCTGCGGTGCGGTATTGGAAACCGTGGACGCACCGTGGGGGCGAATCATTGAACCGGATGCCATTCGCCAAAAACTCGATTCGCTGCATCAAGTTAAACTGCTAGCGATTGTACATGCGGAAACATCAACCGGTGTGTATCAACCCTTGGAAGAAATATCTGAAATCGCCCATGAGCACGACGCAATGTTTATGGTAGACACAGTGACTTCTTTGGGGGGCGTTGAAGTCAAAGTCGATGAATGGAATATCGATGCGGTTTATAGCGGCACCCAAAAGTGTTTATCATGCCCGCCGGGATTGTCACCAGTCAGTTTCAGCGATCGTGCACTTGAAACAATGCAAAACAGAAAAAGCAAGGTTCAATCCTGGTATCTCGATTTGGGCATGATAAGCAAATATTGGGGGACAGAACGGGCCTATCACCACACGGCCCCCATCTCCATGAATTATGCTTTACATGAAGCCCTGCGCAACATTGTTGAAGAAGGACTTGAACCTCGATTCGAACGCCACTATCGGAATTCGAAATTGCTGGGAGAAAAGCTGGCTGAACTGGGCATTACTTTTTCCGCCCAGAAAGGATATCGTTTACCTACACTCAATACGGTTACGATTCCTGATGGTGTGGATGACGGTGTTGTAAGAAAACAATTGTTGAACGAATTCGGTATTGAAATCGGAGGCGGATTGGGCGAATTCAAAGGAAAAGTGTGGCGAATTGGATTGATGGGGTATTCCTCACAAAAGAAAAATGTTCTATTGCTATATGAAGCTTTGAAAGAAATCTTGAAACAATAATCGGCTTTGAGTTTGCATAGTGATGCATACCTACAATGAATTAACTTATATTGTGCAGACAGTATGTCCGCACCACAATTTTTTCTTGTAGTACCAATATGAATATTTAGCTTTAGAGCAGAGGTGTGAAAATGGCAGGTATAAGCAGTTACTTATTGAGAACAGTATTAATTGGATTTTCACTGATTTGTATGTTCAACGCTGATATTTATTGCAATTCAAGTGAACAACAGGAGTTGTCGGACGGATTTGCCGATCCTCCGATTTCAGCACGCCCACGTGCCTATTGGGTATGGTTGAATGGTAATTTTAGCTTATCACAGATCACAAAGGATTTAGAGGAATATAAGGATAAAGGACTCGGCGGGCTTGATATATTCGATGTGGGGGCGCGCGATCCGGAAGGCGTTGTTCCCATCGGCCCGGCATTTATGGGCGATGCATATGTCGATGCGATTGGACATGCGGTTCGCGAAGCGCAGCGGGTGGGATTGGAAATCGGGCTGATCACGTCTAGCAGCTGGAATGCGGGCGGGCCATGGATTCCGCCAAAATTAGGAGTCATGGGTTTGTTTCTTTCTCAAACCATTGTCGAGGGGCCAACAAAATTTTCACGGGAGCTCCCGTTGCCTACTTTTCCAGAGAAAACTCCTAGAAATGAAGATGGATTGCCTGCCTTTCATGAAACTATTGCAGTCATCGCCGTGCCCAATTCTGAAAACAAAACAATCGCCGGTATTGATTCTGTTATTGATTTGACGGAACATCTTCAATCCAACGGCCTATTGTTTTGGGACGTGCCGGAGGGTGAATGGATCATCATGCGCTTCGATTGTGTCTGCACCGGGGAAACGTTGGTGCTTCCCAGTCCGAAGTCTGAAGGGTTGGTGATCGATCATTTCAATCCGGAGGCGACCGAATTCCATTTCAAATACTTGCTTGACAAATTGAATGAACCAATAAAAGACCTGCCAAACTCCGCATTAAAAATCATGTATCTTCCCAGTTATGAAGTGACCAGTTATGACAAGTTTACCGGCTTGATCTGGACACCGGACTTGCTGGAGGAATTTCGAAAACGCCGACGTTATGATATGACTTCTTATCTCCCGCTTTTGTTCGACTGGCCGCTTGCGGATAAAGAAATCACAAAAAGATTCGGCTTCGATTTCAATATGACTTTATCCGATTTGATTATTGAAGGACATTACCAGAAAGCCCGTGAGATAACCAATGAATATGGGCTGGAGCTCTGCTCCGAAGCCGGAGGGCCGGGACAGCCGCTGCATAATTGTCCATTCGAGGCGTTGCGGGCACTGGGGGCATTGGATATCCCGCGAGGGGAGTTTTGGGTTGACCATGTCCGGTTGGATGAGGAAGGTAACGATATTATGTGGCTGGTCAAAGAAATCGCCTGTGCATCACACATCTATGGCAAAACCATTGTTGACGGTGAGGCATTTACCAGTTGGTATCATTGGCAGAAAACGCCGTTCGATTTAAAACCTTTGGCCGATCGAGCACTGTGCGGTGGGTTGAACCGATTCACTCTTCATACTGCGGCACACTGTCCGCCTGAAGCCGGATTGCCTGGGTGGGTGTATCATGCCGGTACGCATATGAATATCAACCGGGCATGGTGGCCTAAAGCGGGGGCCTTTATGGATTATATGGCGCGATGTTGCTACCTGCTCCAAGAGGGGCTGTTTGTGGGCGATGTGCTTTATTATTATGGTGACCAGGCCCCGAATTTCGTGAAACCCAAACATGTGGATCCGTCGCTTGGCCCTGGGTACGATTATGATGTGACCAATACGGAGGTTATCCTTACACGCTTGGATACCCGCGAAACTAAATTAGTACTGCCGGATGGGATGAATTATGAAATTTTAGTGCTACCCGAGCGTGAGGATATGGACATAAGAGTTCTCAAAAAACTCGAGAAACTGGTAAAAAACGGGGCCACCATCGTTGGACCAAAGCCCAACAAGTCAAACAGTTTGACGGATTATCCCGCTGGTGATGAACACATCCGTCAGTTGGCGAATAGTTTGTGGGGACCGTGTGATGGGGACTTAGTGAAAAAGCACTTGTATGGAAAAGGAAAAGTAATTTGGGGCAAGCCTTTGCGGGAGATTATGCAAGCACGCAATAAAGGCCCTGATTTTGAATACACCAGCAGCAATAATAAATCCGAAATCGATTGGATCCATCGGCGCACGGAAAAAGAAGACATTTACTTTATATACAATAAAAACATGCGGTGGGAGCAGTTTGAATGTACATTTCGAGTTCAAGATAAAGTCCCTGAATTGTGGCTTCCGGACAGCGGTGAAATTCGTAAACAATTGGTTTATGAGCGAACAGAAGAAGGTGTAAAATTGCCATTGACTCTCCCACCTGCTGGCTCGGTATTTGTGGTGTTTACTGATAAGAAACCACAAAATCATATTGTCTCAATTCGCAAGGATTATCAACCATTTTTCCCCGCATCGGAGCCTATGTCGATAAGCCAACCGGTTTATGATATTCGTTCACTTGAACAAGACCACTATGAATTTCTCGCCTTCGCAAAGGGGGTATATGAACTATCCTTTACGAATGGAAAGCGACGCACCTTTAATATCAATGATTTTCCACAAGAATTTGCATTATCCGGCTCTTGGGATGTTCGTTTTCCACACGGGTGGGGAGCTCCTACGGCGACGATTTTTTCTGAATTAATTTCTTGGACGGAGTCCACAGATCAAGGCATCAAATATTTTTCAGGTGTTGCGTTTTATCATAAAGAATTTGAAATCCCTGATTCTTATTTCTCTGAGGATATTCATCTGATCTTGGACTTGGGCCGTGTGAAGGAAATCGCGGATGTGTATTTGAATGGCCATC
>CAZXSQ010000081.1:0-12260 GCA_964643335.1 uncultured bacterium | reverse complement strand
CTTAGGGATAAAATGGAAGCCGCCTTTTAGATACGATATTACTAATTTGGCCGATAAAGAAACCAATCAATTGACCGTAGAAGTGGCCAATCTGTGGTCGAACCGGCTTGCCGGAGACAGCGAACTCCCGACAGAAGAACGTTATACCTTGACCAATATGACCCGCTCTTTGACATGGGAACAACCGTGGAAGGAAACGCCTTTGATGGAGTCAGGATTGTTGGGGCCAGTCAAAATTAAGGCGATTAAAAAAGTGAACATTCAATGAGAAAGAAACCGCCCAACATCCAAACTATTGTCAGAAGCATACTGAACGAAACCCTTTCAAACCGCAGCAGGGTTGAAAAACTTGAGAGACAAAACCTGGCGCTCAAAATTATTTTAGGTGTGTTTATTCTTGTTCTAACTGCGTTTATTTATTTGCAGATCTCACCGAATAAGAACTTAACAGCTGTTCAGTATTTTGTTGTCGATGAACAAGGTTTATATCGTGCAATCCTCGGTCCGACCGGTCTTATCCTCCTGGATGAAGACATGAAAAAACGGATTCAACTGAATGTAAACCAGAACGGCATCCCCGCTTTAACCCTTTATGACAAGCAGGAAAATTCAAAATTTTCACTTCGCTTAAATAAAGAAGGGAAATTGGATGTGTTTATGGAAGACATGCCTGAGACGCTTCCAGTAAACGGCAATCATTCAGATTTGAATATAGAATTAGATCAGTAATGGTTGCTTATGGGGTATCCGTATAATTTAGGTTTACCGATCCCTTGTTTCAACAAATGCTTCACGATCTTATCTAACGACTCTTCGCTGAAAATGATTATTCCGGTGGCTTCGGCTGAGGTGCCGGGTTTGATGTCGCCGTAGTATGGATCGGCGTGGATGCAGGGGATTTTGGCGTTGGATAGCATGGTTTTTCCGGGAGTCCAGGCGATGACGAGTTTGCGCTTGCCTTGCAAATCGGTCACAGCGGTGATGGCGGCATCGATGCCGGTTTCAATGACTCCACCATGCCGCTCAGCGTACCATGTGTCGCGGTGAGTTTTTTCACAGCCAATGACTCTTGCGCCTTTCACTTGGGTATCAGGTATTCGAGTGGGGATATCGGCCAGGGCGGCAGGCTTTCCATTCATCACAACAAATGGTCCAGCGTCAAGCAATATATTCATTTTGTTGAAAAGAGACTTCGATGAGATGGCCGATCTTCTTTCAACGCTTGTTTGAGAAACTCAAATGTCTCTCGCTGTTCCCGTTTATCACCTTTTAGTATAATGCTTTAAGTGAATAAATCATTTCTTCAGCTGTCTTATTTTGACCTGAAATTTCTGCATTTTTTTCAATGATTATGTTTGATTTTGTATTTTGGTTCATGGTAGAACAACTCCATCATTAAGTTTATCTCAATATTATATGTTTCAACACACTATAATTATATAGCAATATACTGTAAAATAAATATACAAAATTACGGCATTTTATGAATAGATTTCAGAGAAGCATAGTTTTTCACAATTTGCGGGCCTTACCTGTGAAAATTCTTGCCTTCTCAATGAGTTTATCGATCTTTCCTGCTTTGTAGTACGATTGTATTTGTTGATCCAAACGTTCATTCTCGAATTGATAGAACCATTCGCGAAACATTATGAATTCATTTTGAGATAAATTTCGTATACGTACTTCAAGTTCTTCGATTTTAGTCATTATTAAAATCCTCTTCTATTTTTTACATCAATTCCTGGCCTATGTGTTCTTTTATTGACATCAAATTAACACATTTTTGTATTTATTTCTATTTGAGGTTCAATAATTTCTTTTGGTATCATTTCTGATATTAAGGAAAGATAATCCCTCAACAGTAGGGATTCATCAACAGTTTTATCACCTTCTATTCTTATGATCTCCTTCACCTGCAGTTCCGGTTCAGAATGCAAAATCAATACTTCTTCAACATTTAGTGTATCCGCTAAATCCTCAGTATCCTCATTCAAAAACTTCTTGACTTCTGCTGTAATTCTCCCTTCTTCCTCCTCATTCTCCAACTCAGGAATTCGTGTAACTACTGGTAATATTTCTACTTTAGCCTGTTTTGATAACCGGGGTGCTTTGCGAATGGCTCTCATTACAGCCCGTGCGCCTTCCAAGTTCTCTTCGTTATTCACCATCAAGCAAACAACACGATCAGGTAAAATCTGTTGTAGCCACTCCCCCAATTTCTGTGATGCCTGTACGTGAGTCGATCAGTAGAAAGTCAGGTGAAAACTCATTGCGGATACGCTTTTTTAATTCGAGAAAAAACGGCACACCTTCTGAACATCTGGGTTGAGTCTCGTTTCCACTCATTAAGTTTACCGCAAATCCTCAAATGTAAAATCAAATAAAAGGTCATGATCCTATTTGTTCATACGTATGCTATTCACTTCACCTGTGGAGATTGTTTTGGTAAATATCACTTCCACATAATCCTCATTCAAAAACAGCATGGCTGGCCATTCCTCTTTTCTCTTGCCAACCAGCTCATTGGCATGTTTTAACGCAGTGAGGAAATGGCGATGTGGCAATCTTAAATAGATTGTCTACATCAATCAAATTAATTCTCTACAAAGCGTCATTAATACAAATCCCATTGATAAATAAACACCGGTTCGGCGAAGACTGCTTCACCCCAATTGGTATCGTCGTCGCCGTCGCCGACCCACATGGCTTGGGCGTCGAAGCCGCCTTCGGGGAGGTCGGTGTCGATGCATAGATGGGTGAAGCCGATGGTGCTGCCTTCAAGTGGATCGGGCAGCATTGGTTCCCAGCCGAGATTTCCTAGATCGTCGTAGGTCAAATCCCCGATATCATCCGGATTGGCGGGATCGATTCCTTCAGGATCACTGAAATATTGGCTTGTTTCCAGAGAAGTCCAAGGGATTTTTGCTTCGGCGGTGTAATTGGAATCCTCGATGATGACAACGATTTCCCATTCTTCATTCACTTCGCCCCTGATGATGGAACCGTCAGGAAGTGTAAAATCGGCCTGATCCGAACGGTCTCCATCCCGGGTGCCGACCGGCCACCGATTGGCCATTTCGTGGGTTTGGTCCTCAATTGCACCGATGGCAATAATCATTTCCCCCGGCAGCCATTTCGCTCCGGCAGAAACATTCTCCCAATCTTCGAAAAAATCGGGCCATAAGATGATTTCCTGTTCAGGATTATTGGTAAAATCGATAAACCATTGAATACCATCGCGTTCCCACCAGGCATGAAGAGTGGTCCCTTCGTTAAAAGAAATGAAATCATCCTCCACTTGAGCCGCACAGTACAAGGCTTCGTTGTCATACATCGTCGAAAAAGTACAAACGGCGTCTGGGTCATTCCAATTATATCCACCCGTTTCGGTGATACTTGCGGCATCGTAGGTAATCCATTCCGCATTCGACCAGTCGCTTACATCACCATCGATGGTGATTCCGTGGGTATAATGAATGGTGTGGATGGGCACTTCGGAATCTTGCGCCCAGGGATTCGTTGCAAATAAAAGAACGAACAAAGATGTCATTATTGGTTTTATTCTCATAGTCCTTTCCTCCTGAATTTAATTGATCAAGTGAATGTAATTTACAGGAATCTTATCTGATTGTCAAATAAAATTTGTTAATGGTGGATACAGAAATTTTTCTATGAGAGGAACATATATATCCAGTAGGTGAGGGTAAAAATGTTAATAAAGCATATAATCATCCACGGATGTTGGTAAAGGCGGGATGTTGTAGGGATCGAAGGTTTCCGGCTCCAGGTCGGTACGAAATGTCACCGCAACCCAGTCAACCATTGAACCATCTTCACGCGGATGAATTTTGAGAAAGTGGAAACCTTCATCAAAAGTCCAGGTTTGTCGGCTGGCTGGACCTTCGTCATCAACCGCGACCCACGCTGTTTCGAAGTCGGTTGTATAATTATCCGATCCCTGCCAGCGATAGGGGCCGGTAATTGGTTCCGGATCACTATCCACGGCAATATACCACGAGTCATCCCCGCCACTGGGTGTATGAGTACTTGCCATAAACGCATACTCGCCGGGTTCATTGACTTCAAATGGAAAAAGCAGAAATCCCGGTAATATCACATCATTGTTCCCTTCGACTGAATTGACATAGGAACCACTGGAGTTCAGCGAAGGATCATCTTCAACGGCTAAGTAGGGGCCGCCAGCCGCTTCATCATTATTGACAAAGTACAAGTCTTCGGCTTCAGAAAAAGCGACACCCTCTTCAAATTGGAATGGTGAATATTCATCTGGATCGACTAGGAATGGAAGCGTAATTTTTGGCCCGTATATAATATGTGTTTCTCCGTTCCCAGAGATTTCACCCTCAAACATAAAGTCTCCTTGAGGAGCATCCACAGGAATAGTGACTTTATAAGACAAGGTTGCAATACCTTCCAAGCCAGATGCAGTCCAGTCCAGACCACCGCCCGCAATATCAACTTCACCGGTTGATGCCGTTGCATCGGAAATTCCCCACCCGTCAGGCGCAGATTCTGTCAGACTGACATCCATTGAATCCATGGCGTTCACCTCAATGGTTGCCGTTATCGTTTCCCCCTGGCGGGGAGTGGTGGTTGAAAAAGAACGCTGAGCGGTCAGGGAAAACTCTTCGATTTCGACATTGGAAAATTCACCGATGGATAAGCTTCCCTCTTCATGGGAGGTCACGGCAAGCCCCACAAACACGGGGGCTTCCATTTCGATGGTTCGTGAATCATAAAGTTGCCATTCGCTGTCTTGAATATTGAAATACCAGGTTTGGAAAAGATCGCCTACCCTCACAATGCGTAAGCGGCCATCTTGAGCTTCCAGTGGTAGTAATCGGCTCGAAGTACTCTGAGAATCCTCCCCCGGTTGCAAACGCCACTGAGAGTCTACCTGCAGGTCTGTTCTAACCAGTGTGTCATAATGAATCGATTCGGGGCTTAAATCATTCCGAACCATCAAAGCAGATTTTACCCAATTACTGCCGCTCTCAAACGGCAGAGTCAAAATTTGGGCTTGAATACTAAATGATCTACTCATTTCTGTGTAGGCGAAATGAAATTCATCCGCTGTTCCCCATATATCAGCGCCTCCACCCAGTACTTCGTAGATTCCATCACTGAAAGTGGCACTGCCTTCCACATCGACTTCGCCGATATCAGCATGTCCCTCAAAAATACCCACAGATTCTGAAACAAAAACTTTGCTTTCACCTTCAATTTTGATATCGCCTAAATTTGAAGAAGTCACCCCTGAAAATTCAGGGGATTCACCTGAACTACTTTCAGAAGATACCGCCGTGTAAGTTAACTCTAATGTTCCAGCTGGGTCCACTGTTACGTCCCATGTGATGGTACCATTTGAAAACGTTCCGTCATTGCTGATATTTTCTGCGGTCCATTGCGGTGGAAGATTTTCTGTAACAGTGGTCGAAATAGATTCATCTTTAGTGTTTGTGAGTGTGACCGACACATTAATAGATCCACCTGCATTAAGCAAAATCTGGCTGAAGGAACGGCGGCCCAGGATTATATTTGGAAATGGTCCGGGTTGTTCAACCTGACTTAAATCCAGGTCTGGCTTGTCTGTGACACCGATAAAATCCACTTCGGCGTCCGGTTCGCGGGCGTGCCAATTGATAACATGTTCGCCAGCCGATAATTCAAATGGAACCACAGCCTCCAGCGTATCACTGGTAACCCATGCAACATCATATTCATCCCGTGTGCCGATGTTAAAACGGTAATCATCGCTATTGGCGATTTCCCCATCAACGCCGACAAAAAATGAGTCCGAACCGCCGTCGAATGCATTTACGTGTGCAAAAAGATAATAAGTTCCGGATTCAGTAACATTAATGGTGTAATGGATTTCATGGGACAGAGGAAACTCTGGAAAATCACGTCCATCCACTAAAGCCTTAACAATCACACCACTTTTCAACGTAGGTTCAAGTATCAAATCAAATCCTTCGAGTGGTTCCGCCCCGGGAGTACCGTCTTCGGCCTGAATGACTGTTATTTGTCCAGGGCTGACATCAAAGGGACCTGCTTCTCTGAATTCCAATTCTTGAGTAATCCCGTTTATACCTGCAAGACATAAAAATATACCTATTAGTAATCCAATACAGTTTTTTCTTTGAATCATGATTAACCTCGCCCGAAATAAGTACTTTATTACGCTAGCTCGTAAATACTGATCAACATTTATTTGATAAGTTGAACTTAACAGAAATTTTTGAGGCTGTCAATAATTTTTTTGGGGATTCATATTCATAGACTTGAAATTCGATACGCTTTTATGCAACAATTTCAAGACTAATTAATTAGTAGGAGGAAAGAGATATGAGAAACATTTGGAAAAGTGCAGTTCTATCACTATGTGTCTTGGGAATAGCGGTCTCTTTTGCGGCTGCCGATCCCTTTACACCGGGAAATCTGGTTCTTAGCGATGCCACGAATGACCGCTTGATTGAAGTGGATCTCGATATCCCCAATTCATCGGCAGAAATCGTCCAAATCGTGGAGTGGCCGTTGGGGGATATGCAGCGCCGGCGGCCATTGGGGTTCGATTTTGACCCGCTTGGCAACTGCTACGTTGGGGTAACGGGCGTGCCACAATCGGCGACCGAGTTGGTGCAATATCCGGACGGAATTGCGCAAATCTTGCGGATTACACCCGATGGCTCCCAATCGTTTCATGGCTTGCCACCGGAAGACATCGATAAGATTACCTTGGTTAGCAGTTTTAATCCGAATGAAGTGTTCGTCATGCGGAACAGTCCGTTAACTCCACCGACCTATCATTTCCGTGTACGATTTGAAGGCGGTGAAATGTCCAATATCACCAAATTTCAGGTATCTGCTGATTCCGGATCGTATGGAGAAGTATTGATTTTGGAGGACGGCACAATTTTAATACCTCAGAATGATGGGAATCAAATCAATATTTACGGACCCGATGGAGGAGAACCCATTGATTCGATTCCAACCGAACGGGGCTATGTTTCATTGGCTTACCAGCCGGATAAAGATTACATGCTCGCCCTGGTGAACGGACAGAAAAATGTAGACAAGATCGATTTTGAAGGCAACGTGCTTGATTCACTTAATTTCGCCGAATTGGATGGAGTAAATGAATCCTGGAACGTCATTTTCCTTGGCGATGATACTGATCGCTTCGTGCTGGCGGAAAAAACACAAAGCGGATCTGCTTTCCCAAACAGCGTTTTTATTTATGATGCTAGCGATTTTGCAGCTCTTCCTGTGATTATCACACTGGATTTGGCGGATCTGTCTTCATTCTTTGATTTCCATTTCGTACCCGAACCGGTTGCCGTAAACGGCTGGAACCTTTTCTGAATCCGTAATAATTTTACTCATTTAATCCCGATTTACAAAAATAATTCTGCCAGAGCCTGAAAGAGAGTTCTCTTTCAGGCTCTGTAGAGTAAGGAGTAGATATAATTTAAATAATAGAGTCAAACCACTTAAGAAAGGGCAAGCAAGTTTGATGATTTCAATGTCAAAAGGATTTACATTGATTGAATTATTGATTGTCGTCGCTATCATCGGCATTTTAGCGGCGATCGCGGTTCCGAATTTCTTGAATGCGCAGACCCGTGCGAAAATTGCCCGAGCGGAAGCCGATCATCGCTCCATTGGAACTGCTGTGGAAATGTACCGTCTGGATAATAATTCTTATCCCGCTCGTGGACAATTGTCTGTCAACAGCCGGTTGGAGTTTTATATCCGTTTGACAACGCCGGTGGCTTATATGTCCGGTATTGTTCATGATCTGTTTTTCAAACCGGAACTGGTGGAAGGAGCGGGTAAATATTCGAATCTTTATCCGTTTCAGGATCCGGTACAAACCGATAATTTCAAGGAAAATAGCCATTATTACGATTTGCTGCCGGAAGAACAACCCCGCCGTGGCCGATGGGTATTGCTGTGTGCCGGTCCTGATGGTAATTACGAATCATCGGCAGGGCGTTCGTATGTGATTTTCGATGCATCCAACGGCCTGTTGAGTAACGGAGATATCATGAGGTTCGGCCCCTAAAGAGCGGTTTTAAGTTGGCATAATGTATGCATCACTCATTAATAACTGCTAAATATTCAATGAGGAGCGGCAATTATGTCCGACCGGTTCATTCCGTTAGGGAAATATGTTCCCCCTGCACCCCGGCATCCCGTAGCGCATGTGCCTAAACTTCCTCAGAACCGGAAAGCAGGCGATCTTTCTTTTCAGCATGTATTGAATCGGCAACAATTAACTTCGGCTCAATTGAAATCTATACCGTCTAATTCATTTGAAAATGCCGGTCAAAAATATAATCTCAATTCACAAAATCAAATCCCCACCAGTAAGGGGCAATTGGTTATTTCACAAACTGGAGCCGCTCAGGCGGATCCGGGATTACTGAAACAAAGTTCCGAACTGATCGACACCATGCCTAAACAAATGCCTGAAACAAGCCATCTTGAAAAAGCCATGCTGCAAAACATGGAAGATTACAAGACAATGAAAACTCAAAAATCAGCTCCCCAAAATCAGTCTCAGGCTGGTGGATTGAAAACCAGTTTTCCGATTCCGGAAGATAATATTTCTGCAAGCCAAAATTTTTCAAGCGCTAATTCGCATGAATTATCGGGCCATTCACCACAAACAAATATTCAACCAACGATTTACCCGAGCGATTCAACTCACCATAGTGTAGATAATAATTCGAAGACCGGTGCCAAAGGTCAATATGCATTTTGGACGGATATCCCAGAAGCAAGGATGAAAAGTATAAATTCAGGCCAAAGGCAGACAATAGACAATGGCCCAAGCAGAAAAAATTCGGGAATGCATAATACTTCTGCCAATGAAAGAGTTGCCCAATCCTCCAAATCCTCGATTCTGGATGAAGTGAAGGAAGAGGAGTCAATAGACAAGAAATCAGATCCTTCGGGCAATAAAGGATTCTTCAGCGCGATCAGCTCTTTTTTCGGTGATCTGGCAAGTGGTTTGACGTTAGGATTTTACCGTCCTCCAGACGAACCAGCTCCAGAAGGGATAGCAAGGGTTGTCGATCCTTTCAAAAAACTGGTATTTGACGCTCCGATAAAAGATTTGGCCATCGGTGTGCCTGTGGGAATTTATCATTCCACCGGTTCTATGATTGATGGGGAAGACGAAACACAGGAATCCAAAGCCTCAAGTTCCGTATCAGAATCGGAACCAAAAGAACACAGCCGAAAATACCGGCAGCGTTTCTCGCTTGATTATTCATAAGGGGTTATTTATTAAGCCAATCGGCAAAGGTTGAGGAAAAACTTTCCTTAACATAGGACATGAGATTGGTGCCACTTTCCTTTTCTTCCATTGCTTCTTTCTTCGCTTCGTTTTCTTCTTTTTTCCTGGACAGTTCTATGTAAAGAATGACGTCTTCCAAAAAAGATGTCACTTCGCTAAGAATATCACATTCATCTTTCAAATTTTGCAAATGTTCATCCAATTCGATTGTGATCGATTCAATACTCTGATTTTTCAACGTTTTTTCGATTTTCGGGGTTTCCAGTCCTCTTTTTTCCAATGCCAGTATCACCTGCATTAATATTTTGAGGGATGATTTATCGTTTTTGAACCGGCTTTCACTTATATCACTTACTATTAATTCTTTTAAAAATATATTAAATCTATCGATTAAATCTGTTTCACATTGATAAATTTTTTTTTGTCCATCCAGTAAGGTTCGAAGCGCCTGCAGGTACTGGGCAATAAGGGGTTGGATTTTCGAATAGACTGGATTTCCCTCATGCATACAATTAATAAGGCTTTTTTTTATATTGTAAATCTCGATATTTTTGGCGGGACAAAGATTTTCCTGCTTGCGGAGAATATCCGCGTATTTGCTTCGTTCTTTCAAACCAAAATTATTGTATCGCATTGTAAAAAGGAAATAGCAGATTTTTTTTGAGCAGGAGATTGAATCCA
The DNA here is from genome assembly GCA_964643335.1 of uncultured bacterium. Taxonomy (GTDB): domain Bacteria; phylum Hinthialibacterota; class Hinthialibacteria; order Hinthialibacterales; family Hinthialibacteraceae; genus CAZXSQ01. Next base: position 2,251 of record CAZXSQ010000081.1, on the reverse strand, counting down.
GACTGTCGGTATAACTTTCGTTGTCCTCTGTTGTCAGGTAGGCCGTCAGAATTTCATCACCATCTAATTTCGATTTTTTGAGTCCGCGCACCCTTTCCGAAAAGATTTTTTGCTTGGCTGAGTTTCTGAGGACGATTTCAATATTGTCCAATACACGCAATCCATCGGGATTACCGTAAACGTCATCAATGGAGGAACCAGGGTATGTTTTTACATACTCGGCAAGAATATCTTCTTTAATTTGTTCGGCGGTTTGGATGTAACTTTCCATAACACTATGTCAATAATCAATGCAAAAAAATAATATAATACAAGCCCACAAAAAGCAAAAAGAATAAATAACGGTAAATTCTGATCTCTCTGCACAACGATTTAGTATAGCATTAATGTCAAGAGTTGGATAGTTAGTGAAGATTCTTTCGCCCTTTCAGGGCTGGACTTTTTGGGTTTTACGTTTCCAGGGGCGTTGCCCACTGGCTGTCATCTTAAACCCCTTTGGGGAGTAAACATAGCAAGGTGCGTTACTCCCGGGTTGCCATTTTATACCAGCCGAGACGGGTAAAATACAGCGGATTTTGCTAAGTTAATGACACTGGGATTGACACTACAATAGATTCTTATATGCAATTTCTGAGAGAATATCTTTTAATTTATACTCGGGCCGGTTTTTGACTTATGAAAACAAAGAACGATTGGTGGTTCCGGTTTTTTAATACAAAGGATTATTTAGATATTTACCGGGAGATGACCGGGCCTCAACGAACGAGGCAAGAACTGGGATTCGGCGATAAAATATTGAGCTGGAATAAAGGTCAAATCATACTGGATGCCCCCTGCGGCGCGGGACGCCATTGCTTTGAACTGGCCCGGCGTGGATTTTATGTTTTCGGTTTGGACATATCAATCTATCTGCTTGATATCGCAAAACAAAGAAAAAAGGTCTCGCAGGGGAACAACAACACTTTTCCACGTTTTATTCGGGGATTATTGCAGCACAGTCCATTTCGTTCAGATACATTTGACTTCGTTATCTGCATGTTCAGTAGTTTTGGGTATGGAGAAACAGAAGAAGATAATTTGATTGTCTTGAAAGAATATCTGCGTGTTCTGAAACCGGGTGGCAAAGTATTGATCGATGTGATGAACCGTCACTTTATTATTCCCAGGCTCAATCCGATTTATGAGTCGGTGCAGTCCGGCTTACGCGTCAGGGAAGAAAGGACGATTACAGACCAAAACCGGCGGCTGCATAATCTGATAACTGTTACAGACAAAAATGGGGACAAACGTTCCTATATCTACCGTCCGTGGTTATTTAACGGATGGGAACTTTCCTGGCTTGCATCCAGAGCGGGATTAAAAGTTGAAAACGTATACGGTAATTTTCAAGGAGACCTTTATAAATCCGACAGCGAACGTGCCATGCTCGTTGCTTTTAAACCGATGAGTTAATGACATAATAACCGCATCTTAATTTGTATGAATCGTAATTCTTTGAAGTGAATTATCGTTCTTAATTGAAAAATAATCGCTTTTTTAAAGCTTGAATCATGGTAAAATACCGTTAGTCTCTTTCAACCATATAATTATGAGAAAAAAGTTTTCTGTGCAAAATAATTCAAAAGAAAAGTTTGCTCCTCGTGCAAAAGGGAAAAAAAAGACCCCTTTAAAGCCCTTGTCTAATTACAGTTCGAAGTACAATCAGAACGATACTTCCAAAGCACGAATCGCCGCCCTGCGTAAAGAACGAATTGAACGGCAGCGAAAAGCCGAAAGCCGCAAAACCTTTTTAATTCTTTTTGCCGGTCTGGTATTGCTGATGGGGATTGCTGTTGGAGTTGGTGTCGGTTTGTTTAATCATTATCTCGATCAGCTGCCGACCATTCCTTATCTGGAAGATTACCGCCCATGGATGCCGACACGAATGTATTCGGGAGATGACCGGCATGTCCTGATTGCGGATTTTTTTAATTCCAAGCAAAATCGGGAAGTTGTGCCTCTATCGGCGATTCCGGAAGACCTCATTGACGCCGTAATCGCTCTGGAGGATACGGATTTTTACGACCATTTTGGCATCAGTATCCGGGGAATTCTTCGTGCTGCTTATGTCAATTTCAAAAGCGGACGGATCCGCCAGGGAGGGAGCACCATCACCATCCAATTGGCGGAGGATTTGATCAAAAACGAACATCTTCCTTATAAAGTCCCCGATTTCGGATTAAGAAGTTATACCCAAAAAATCCTCGAAGCA
>CAZXSQ010000080.1:14581-17569 GCA_964643335.1 uncultured bacterium | reverse complement strand
ACCGGCTTGATATAGAAGCGGCGGGCAAAGTTCGTAAGTCATATTCCGGGTGGTTTGGAGTGTCTGGTTCAAGCGTTGGCGAATGTGCGCCACCTGCTCTTTAACTTCATCGATGACCTTCGTTTTAGCCACTGCAGATAATTCCAGCATGGAAAGAGACAGAGATTGACCGATGCTGTCGTGAAGATCGGAAGCCAGCCGTCTCCGTTCCTGTTCTTCGATCATGAACATATCATGGGTAAGAGCCTGCAATTTTCCACGATGTTCGAGAAGCTGTTTGTTTGCTTTCTCTAAATGATTTGTTCTTTCCGTTACCAATTTTGCTAAATTGAAATATCGCAAAATAAGTAAACCAAGTAAAATGACTATAACCAGCGAAGCCAACGTCATAATGACAATAAATCCCGGTTCTTGGTACCACGGCGCAGCTACAGTGAATTCCCAGACGGCAGGTTTAACCGCATGATTGTAATTCACATCCATGGCTGTGACTTGCAGCCGATGGTTCCCCGGCGCCAAATCAGGAAATGCGGCGAAGGTATTGTATGAGTATGGTGACCAATCGCCATCATCCAGACGATACGAGTATTGCAGTTTTTCTTTGTCTGTGTATTTCCAACGGTCTTCTGCCTCAAAAGTAATGCGGACATTGACATGGGGTAAAAATCTATAATTGTTCTCGTCCTCCGGGATGTCTATGATCGGTGGATCTACATCAGCTTCCGGACAAAAAAGCCAGTCTCCGGTTCGTGTTAATGCCCAAATATGTTGTTGGTGATCTTCAAACATGCCATGATAAGAGGCGGAAGGCAAACCTTCTTTATAATTATGATATGTCCAGATCTCATCCTTTAAGCGATAGATGCGCTTTCGGCTACAGACCCAAATGCTGCCATCTTGACTTTCCAGCATCTGAAAAACACCGATATCGTTGGTGCAATCCAGTTTTTTATACCATGTCCCATTATCATACTCATACACGCCATACCCGAAACCGGCCCAGATGGTTCCATCCGAAAGTTCCAGAAAAGCGCTTCCCGGCTGGTTGGGGTGAGCGTCCTCCGGCGGATCTATAGGGAGATAGTTTCCCGCCCGATAGATTCCATAGGGACCAAGGTAAAAATTCAAAAGCCAGATATCACCGTCACGAGTATGGAAAACGCGAGTGACGTTATCAAGTTTAGGGATCGTTTGTTCATCTGTCATTGTGATGAACGCATGGCCGTCAAATTTTTCCAAGGAATAGAGATTTGTTTGTTTGTCTTGACCAATGAGAAAAACTGTTCCGTCCGGACCCGGGAATCCACCGTAAAGTATCTTGTTTGGGTGAGTAACCGGCTCGATGATATCTTCGGAAGGATTATAAACAACAAGATAGCTGTTGGAAGGATTCCCTCTGTTATTATAAATATAAAGTACGTTACGGCCATCGGCCAAAGCATGAACTTGTAGCTCAAAGTTCATTTCATAAAATTCTGCCGGTTGATCCATTTTGTCAATTTTATAAAAATGAATATCGTTTCCTTTGCTGCGGATAAGTTGTTCTTGTTTCGCCAGCCATAGATATCCGTTTTCATCCAATCCCAATACTTTTTCATATCCGTGGAATTGAGGATTCAATTTTGCCGGTTTCTGCCATAAAGGTGGAGCGTGACGTATCAAGCCACCGATTGTGCCAATCAGTGCAATGTCTTTTCGAAAAGCGAAACTGCACAAAGGCAATCCAAGGATGTCATTCCCTTCTATTGTTTTGATCTCTTGCCCCGGTTCCTGCACATATATTGATCCATCAAGCCATCCGGTAGTCCAAATCCGTCCCAGTGAATCAGCCCAGCCGTAGTGGGTTTGAAAAGGGTATTTTGGCGATACTCTTTCCCACCGGTCTCCATTAAACCGCATCATGAAATCTGAATTTGGCTCAGTGCTTTGATCGTCAATTCGTACATAGATTTCTTGATCGGATAGAACCACCGGCCACCATTGAATGGTCATGTGCTCAGTGTCGGGAAGAGGGAATTCACTCCATAACCAATCGCCTCTTGACGTATATGTAAATTTAAAAATCCCTTTGTTTCCAAATCCCCAAAAGACGCCACCGGTTGATCCCTTTTTGAGAGAGATGAACGATTCATGAATTGTACCGTCTTTATGAAGAATATCCTCAGATTGACCTGTTTCGAGATCATGCAAAAAAAACTTCTCACTATTGGTCATAATCAGATGATTTGGTTTATAAAACTGAAAACAATCCGAATCCCAAGTGGTTTTTCCGTACATATCCGGGATGGGGAATTTTTGCCACTGTTCAGTTGCCGGATCGTACATGATCATCCCAAAATGATCCGGAGGCATAATGATTGGCGACTGATCATTGTACACAGACCAGATACGTCCCTGTTCCTCCTGTTGGATAGAGCCTAATCGGCAATCCGTGTAAATTTCTTTGATTTCATAACCATCATAAATAAATACGGTATGGTGATTATGCACCATCGTGTACCCTTCGGGTGTGAAATTCGATGTGAAAGGTAAGGTGATTTCCGGAAAATAGCGCCATACACCAGGGTGTTGCGCCTCTATAAACGGAGTCAGGATTATCTGTGCTACCAGTAAAAAGGTTGTATGGATTATTGCTTTCATGAATAGCACCGTTTCTGCTTATTCAAGTATTGTTACTGAATCCTTCATACATATCCCAATACTCAACCGAAGAGGATAAATCATACTCGAAAAGCAAATCGACATTGTCTTGAGGCATGAAGTGAAATTCTGGATGAAATGAAAGCAATGTGCGATTGAGTGGTTGAAATGTGTGTTCAAATTCCAATTCGTTTAATGATTCAATGTCAGCCGGTGCCAACTCCATCGGGAATTCTATGGTCATGTGAATCACATCGTATACCTTTGTGAAAACGCTTCCAGTCCCGAATGCGTATTGCAATCTCCAGCGGTTATTTTGATAGGGTAGTTCGTGGTTGTACTCCACAC
>CAZXSQ010000080.1:0-14571 GCA_964643335.1 uncultured bacterium | reverse complement strand
AAAAGGGTTTCGTAGCCTTCGCCGACGGGTGGAAGTTCCCAGCGAATAATTTTGTATCTGGGAAAGTATTCTATATAACTCGACGGCAAGAGTTCCATCGGGCTGACTTGAAGAGGGGTTCCATCCATAGAAACAATAATATCAGTGGCATTGGGTGGAACAGGAAATTCAACGTCGATGGTTTGAGGCTCCAGGCTTGGATATGGATAGTAGGGATCGTCTGGAATGATTCCTACCGTCATGGATGACTCGCAAACGGTTTTAGCCATCAATGTCTTTGGGGTTTTTACTACGGTGATTTTTACATTTTCTTCTCGAAGATGAATTCGGGTTTCACCAGGAACAATCGGGTTCGAGTAAAGTTTCGTTGATAAGAAAAAAAGACACAAAAAAAGGATGAATCGCATTGGAGAACATATTGGGAGCCTCATTTGTAATTCTCCTGTTATTGAAATAAATATTTGTGTTTTATTAAAACAATAAACAATTAATCAGTTTTTTCAGCAACAATGACAACACCCTCTTGGATTTCTCTCTTCTCATAAACATATCCTGGTTTAAGCACCCGGCAGATACAGCCCGGTTCGATATCTTCAGAAGGTTCAGTACCGGCGACATGGACATAATTAGGGTCAGCGGGTTTCCCGATTTCAGTTGTTCTTTCAAACGGCATTTTTTCAAGGGCGGCATCACAGGCTTCAGCTGCTTGTTCCATGGGTTTATGAATGAAAATTAAACTATTTTTTAGTACTCCCAAGTCGCCTTTTTCAACCGTTTGTTCCATGTACCTCATCGTGTCGTGAAAAAGATCGTATTTCGTCAATAGTTCAGCAAAATTGTCTTCACGAATACAGGTGGTCGGTGTTCCTTTGTAGTCAAAAACCTGGAATGACCGTGTTTCCTGCCCGTAAGGAAATTCACGGAGACGCCCCAACCGTCCTGGATGCCCACCGGCTTCTTTTTCGATGATTTCTTGTGCAGCCGACAAAAAACGCTCAAGGTGGTCCTGGCATTGTCGTATAGAGTCGCCGATGTCCCCTTTTATAGTGATTGAATATCGTTGAAACGCTTCCAAAGCACGGGCAAATGCTGGATCCATTCCTTTGGGTTGTGGTGCGACGGCGTTCACTATGGTTCCCCAACCGTCAGCCGGGACATATAAATCACGTGGGGTTCGATTCATTTTAGTTCATCTCCTGATTTTTTGTTTTCAAATTGATAATGTACAATTTATTATGCATCAATGTGTTCTATTGTTACTTGCTGTTTTTTGTAAACAAATGATTTTCAATAACCAATCTATATCCTGATTCTACAATGAAAGCGATACCAATCCAGATATATGCCATCAGGAACGGTTCAATCGGCAGCCGAAATCGAGTCCGTGCAAAGTAGATCACACAAGCCAATGTATATAAAAGAATAAGGGATAAAATCATACCGTGATTCAATCGCATATAAAAAGCATAAATTCCTCCCAAAAAGACCAAAATAAGCCAGGATGGATCACAACTCAATAAAGGCCATTGGAAATCGCCATAAAAACACAATCCTTTTCCCCGGTTATATTCTTCCCATGGCCAAGGGACTTTTTGGTAAATGTACAAAAAATACAATTTTTTTAATGAATGTGATATCAGAGAACTTGGATTTTCAAATATATAAGCCAATCCCAAATTGAAAAAATACCGGTCTTCAAGTATCTCATTGTAACCATATCGTGATGCGAGTTCCTTGCGAATATATTCCTTATTTCCAGTGGAGTAATATCCGTAATATGGATTGTGGCCGATGTAGAAATTGACTCCTGAGTTGGTGGTCAAAGGAACAAAATGATGCAGCACAATTGCATTGCGAACGGTCCAGGGAAGAATGGGGATTATCCAAGCAAATAATGGCAGCCATATTTGTTTTTTCCATTCCGGTCGTGGAATATGGTTCAATGTTTTATAGATCAAGATTGGCAGAAATATCAGAGCCACGGGACGCACGAGAGCAAGAAGGCCTAATACCAGCGAAAATAAACATAAAATCCAGTATCGATTTTCATTCACATAAACTGTACCAAGAAGCGCCCATACCAATAATAAAAAAATAAAAAGAGTTTCAGTCATCAAAATTGATGAGAAAAAAATTTGACCCTGCATCCATGCAAACGACAAAGCTCCGAAGAATGGGAAGATCATTAAATATAAATTAGGCTCAATTCGAGTGGTAGCAGCGAGAGGCTTCATCAAATGATAAAGCAATATGAATAAGATCACCGGAGAAAAAGAAGCGATTATAGATTGAATTATACGAATGGCGAGAAGACCGTTCCCAGGTGATATCTTTAAACAACACGCCAGGAATAAAGGGTAAAGTGGAGCACGATAGGCAAGGCGTTCGGGCGACATGGCCAGATAGGAACCTTTTAAAAAATTGATGGCACAAAGGTAATAATCCTCCATATCCGAAAAAGGAGGCGGGTGAGATGAGATAGCCCACAAAAATCTCGGAATAAAAGCCAGGAGAAACAAAAGGAGGCATAAAACCAGAAAAAAAGGAGTGTTATGTGTTTTTTTATGCCAAAATTTAAATCGCATTAAAAACATCCATTCAATAAAAAGGGTAGCATGATTTATCTCATTTTAAATGAATTGAATGTCCATTTGAACTTTGTATATGAAATCTTTTTTATTTTGTTAAATTTTCTCTTCACTTTTCTTGATTAATTCTGTATAGTGATAAAGCGAATCAGTGAGATACTTTAATGAAAGGGAGAGAAAGACAATGAAAAAAGGTTTTATAACCACTAAGATTTTTATTACCGGGCTGTTTGTGATGGTTTGTTGCGGGATGGGCTGGACGGAGAATATTGCTTTACTCATTCCTCAAGCCTTGATTTTGGAAGGAGATGATCCGGTTAACGATCCCATCGCGAAGGAATTCACCATTGAAACATTGGAAATTGAGCAGATCGGGCTGTTTTGGCTTGTAAATCATTTGGAAAACGATCTTGGCCATACGGTTAATATCTATGGTTCCGATAACGATGATCCCGGAGTGGTGGAAGAGGAAAATGACTTGATATTCATCTCAGAGGCGATTGGTTCTGGCAGTGTGGCAGGTGATTACCGGGTATCGATAAAGCCGGTGATCTTTACTGAATCCTACTTGCTGGATGATATGGGATTCTCCAACGGAGAGTCGGCATGGACAGGTGGAGCCATGACCACCGAGGTAAAAATTGTCAATCAAAATCACCCCATTACTCAAGGTTTGCCAGAAACCTTCACTATATCACAAACCAATCCCGATACGGGTGAACCCTACGCGGTAACCTTCGGAGCTCCTACCGATCTTTCTATTATGCTGGATATAGGAGAAGTCCTATCCGTACTGCCGAGTTCGGTCAATGAATCCGCTGATGGCGCCGAGATGCCGGAAGATACCCCATGGCTTATTGCCGTGGAAGAAGGAACTGAGTTGGATGCAGGAGACACCAATTTAGCCCGGTGGGTATTTCTTGGTTATTCCGACGTCATCCCAAACGAGGAATATGGCGGTGATCCTGAAACCAGGACATTATCCGTATTAAGTGATTTGGGAGTTCAGTTGCTGGACCAAGCAATCGCATGGGCTTTAGGAGAGACTGTAAATGTAATGGATTGGGCACTTTACTGATCCAATACAAAAGTTGAAAGTTGGTTTTTTCATTAAAATGCTTGGCCGGCGGCACCGACGGTGCCCGCTTCCTCTCCTAGTTGCGCTTGCACAATAGGCGTTTGGAAATGGGAGTGGAAGAAGACTCGCCATTCAATTTCCTGCCGGGCGTGATCAAAGAGCATATCTCCCATATTCGAAGCTCCTCCACCGATGCAGACAATATCTGGATTAAAACTTACTATTAAGCTGGCGATACCAATCCCCAGGTATTTCCCCGCATGTTCAATGACATGCAATGAAACGGCGTCGTTTTTGAGGGCGGCTTCGTAAACCATCTTCGATGTGATTTTACTTTTATCGCCCCCGCACATCTCCTTCAGCAATGTCGGTACGTGCTCAACTTTGGCGCGATCTTGGGCATAGTGGGCAATTGCATTTGCGGAGGCATAAGTCTCCAAACAGCCTTCATTCCCACATCCACAAACAGGGCCATTGGGATTCACCATAATATGCCCCAATTCACCGGCAAAACCGCCCCCTCCATGATTGACTTTTCCATTGATGACCACTCCGCCGCCAACACCAGTACCCAAAGTCAGCACCAGGACAACTTTTTTCCCTTTTCCTGCACCGAACAATGCTTCCGCTAATGCACATACATTGGCATCGTTGTCGGCCCAGGTAAACAAGCCGAATCGTTCTTGAAATATTTCTCGTACATTTATCCAATAATCCCATTCCGGAATGTTCACCGGTCTGGTGATGGCTCCCTTGTCATGGTCGATTAAACCGGGACTGCCAATGCCGATGCCTTGCAGATTATCGTGCCGGCCCTTCATGGCCTCGGACTGCAGGACTTCCTCAACCAGGTCTCCAATACGATCTACCACTTTTCGTCCACCAAGATGGGCTTCGGTGGATTTTTTATATTGTTGAACCAGTTCTCCATGTTCCGTTACCAGTCCGGCTTTTATATCAGTACCACCAAGATCGATGCCGATCGCCACACGAGTCATGAAAATTCTCCTCTTTTAAGATCACCCAATAATACCAATGACAAGTAGAATGTCACGATAATGTCTTTTCATCAAGAAGTATAAACGCAGGGATATGAAAGTATTTTCACGGTTAGACGGCAAAAATGAAGGGGGAAACTCCGTAAGCAATCCCTGATGCCATACCAAATCTCATATATTTAAGTTGACCAGCATGATGAACCATTTTAAGCATGAAATGTGCCCACTTTTTCAAAAATAATGGTATAATTATACTTCCAAAATAGTCATGAATCACATGGATGTACTTTTCTGGATCATGTGTCAGGGGAAAAATAAATCCTTGTTGGATATTATTCAACGCACAAATTAAATAGAGGATTTTTAAATATGATTTGGAGAATAATGGATAATCCCCAGGTTGGTATCGCCATGCTGGGGGTTCTTGTTCTTGCCATTTCTTTACATGAGATGGCCCATGCCTGGATGGCCTACCGCTGCGGTGATGACACGGCAGCACGAATGGGAAGAATGACACTCAATCCGGCGGTTCACTTCGACCCGATGGGATTGATGTTTATCATGCTGGCTACGTTTGGATGGGGGCGGCCAGTACCGGTGGATCCCCGATTTCTGCGCAATTACCGGCGGGATTCCATGTTGGTCGCTGTGGCAGGACCGGTCAGTAATATTCTGCAAGCTTTTGTTTTTGCTCTTTTAATGCATCTGATGCTGACGGAGACGGTTTTGAGTCTATTTTCACAATTCGGTCAGGGAAGACAGGTGATGCAGGCTTGTTTTCTTGTTTTTAAAGCCGGTGTCTTCATAAACATCGGGCTGGCATTTTTCAATATGCTCCCAATTTTTCCATTGGATGGTGAAAAAGTATTGATCGGTCTGCTTCCCTATGAACAGGCCAGAAAAATGGAGCAATTCAGGCAACACGCCATGATGGTACTGTTTTTGTTGCTCGCTTCGGGGATGTTCTTAAAATATTCCATTCTGGATGTCTATTTTATGTACACCATTTATCCCATCAGCCAACTCCTCCTGGGTGGACTGCCATTATAGGATTTAAAATGTAGGGGCAGTTCGGGAACTGCCCACTAATGTTTTGGGTAATTCGGAAACCATCCATTTGTAGGGGCGGTTCGGGAACCGCCCCAAATACGAATGGGCAGTTCCCGAACTGCCCCTACAGAAACCACCCGCATTTGACAAACACAGCCCCAAAAAGGTTAAATTTTAGATATATTCGTATATCCGCATATATTCATATTGCACTATCTAAAAAATCAACTATACTAAGTTTCATTAGAATCATGTAAGTATGCTGTAGATTCTTTGTACTGATTTTAGAATTGTTAATAGATATTTTGAGTTAGAATTTTAGATATAAGTTTTTGGATTATTCAAGAAAGGAAGTTCTTTTAATGACTTCTTCTATCGATATACGTGAAGTTCTCAAAGAGCGAATTATCGTGTTTGATGGCGCTATGGGCACTTCCATCCAGCAATTGCATCCAACCGCCAAAGATTTTGGAGGCCTTGAATACGAGGGTTGCAACGAATTTCTGGTGATTACGCGGCCTGATGCCATTTGTGACATTCATCGCAGTTTCCTCTCCGCCGGAGCGGATGTAGTCGAAACAAACACGTTTGGTGGGACGGGCATTGTTTTGGATGAGTATGGACTGAAAGATCGTGTTTTAGAGATCAATAAGGCTGCAGCCATCATTGCCCGGCAAGCCGTTGATGAATACAGCACGAGTGATAAACCACGCTTCGTGGCCGGTTCAATGGGGCCGACGACAAAATCCATTACTGTAACCGGCGGGGTGACTTTTCAGCAATTGATCAATGCCTACTATAAACAAACCAAAGGTTTGCTAGAAGGCGGTGTCGACTTTCTGCTGCTCGAAACCTGTCAGGATACCCGTAATGTCAAGGCCGGTATTTTGGGAATGAAACAGGCATTGAATGAACTGAACACTGATGTTCCCATTATGGTCAGCGGGACGATTGAACCGATGGGCACCATGTTGGCGGGACAAGGTGTGGAAGCGTTATATACCTCTCTGGAACATGTGAACCTTCTCAGCATCGGTTTGAACTGCGCTACCGGGCCAAGCTTCATGACCGACCATATACGTTCACTTTCTGAGATTGCACTGACACATACCAGTTGTTTTCCTAACGCGGGATTGCCGGATGAAGAAGGCCATTACAACGAAACCCCTGACAAAATGGTGTCGGTATTGAATCATTTTGTGGAGGAAGGCTGGGTCAATATGCTTGGTGGTTGCTGCGGCACAATACCGGAGCATATTACAGCCATCGCCGAACTGGTGCAAAACAAACCTCCACGCCGGATCAATAATAAACCACGGTTTCATTTTTCCGGCATTGAATATTTCGAATTGAATGACGACAATCGGCCTGCCATTGTTGGTGAGCGAACCAATGTCATCGGCAGCAGAAAATTCAAAAGGCTGGTTGCAGAAAATAAATATGAAGAGGCATCGGAAATTGGACGCAAGCAGGTGCGAAATGGCGCTCATATCATCGATATCTGCCTGGCCAACCCAGACCGGAATGAATTGGAAGATTTTGAAAACTTTATGGACTATGTGATCCATAAAGTGAAAGTGCCTTTTATGATCGATTCCACCGATGATGCCGTCGTTGAACGGGCGCTGCAATACTGTCAGGGAAAAAGTATTATCAATTCCATCAATCTGGAGGATGGAGAGGAACGTTTCGAACAAATAGTGCCATTGGCCCAGAAATACGGAGCCGGGCTGGTTGTCGGATGCATCGATGAAGATCCAGAACAAGGCATGGGCATCACTGTTGAGAGAAAATTAGAAATAGCCCGGCGTTCCTATGAATTGCTTACTAGAAAATATGGAGTAAAACCTCAAAATATTATTTTCGATCCACTTGTTTTCCCCTGTGCGACCGGAGATGAAAATTATATTGGTTCGGCGGAACAAACGATTAAAGGCGTGGCCGCGATCAAGCGGGAATTCCCCGATACTCGAACGATTCTTGGTATCAGCAATGTGTCTTTCGGATTACCTCCTGCCGGACGCGAAATTTTGAATTCTGTTTTTCTCCACTACTGCACAAAAGCCGGTTTGGATCTCGCTATCGTCAATTCAGAAAAACTGGAACGTTATGCCTCCATCTCCAACGAAGAAAAAACTCTGGCTGATAATTTGATTTACAATCGCGGAGAAGATCCGATTGGCCAATTTGCGGCGTTTTACCGGGATAAGAAAACCCAAAAGAAAGAAACCAAAAAACAAGGCACGCTGGAAGAACGGCTAGCTTACTATATTGTGGAGGGAACTAAAGAAGGATTGATTGAAGACCTCGATCAAGCGCTGCAAAAATATAAACCGTTGGATATCATTAATGGCCCCTTGATGTCGGGGATGGAAGAAGTGGGTCGTCTTTTCAATAACAACGAGTTGATCGTGGCCGAAGTGCTTCAAAGCGCCGAGGCCATGAAAGCGGCTGTTGCCCATCTTGAACCTAAAATGGAAAAATCCGACATGCAGGCAAAAGGTACGATATTGCTTGCAACAGTTAAAGGTGATGTTCACGATATAGGCAAGAATCTGGTTGAAATCATTTTCTCCAATAACGGATACAATGTTATTAATCTAGGAATCAAGGTCCCGCCAGAGAAACTGATCAAAGCCTATCATCAACACAATCCGAACATGATCGGTTTAAGTGGATTGCTAGTTAAATCCGCTCAGCAGATGATAGTCACTGCGCAGGATTTAAATCAAGCCGAAATTAAGGTTCCCATTCTTGTAGGCGGCGCCGCGTTGTCGAACCAGTTCACTCGAAACAAAATTGCGCCGAATTATGGCGACATGGTTGTATACGCCAAAGATGCCATGAATGGGCTGGATTTGGCGAATCAAATCATGGATCCCAAACGCCGTGATACGTTGAAAGAACAAATTCAGGAAGAAAGCGCCAAGTTTGAAAAACGTGCTGAAAAAACCAAAGAGGCGAAGAAGGAAGACAAAGAAACTCCGAAAATTTCCGTTCGCAAGGAGTACGATATTCCTACACCACCCGATTATAAAATGCATATTTTGGAAAATTATCCGCTCGAAGATATTTTCCCCTATCTCAACACACAAATGCTGATGGGTAAACATCTCGGTTTACGCGGAAATTTTGAGCGGCTGATCGAATCGGGAGATGAAAAAGCGCTCGAGTTAAAAGAGAGTGTTATCCAAATTCAAGATGAAATTATCGAGAAAAACATTCTCAACGCACGGGCTGTATTCCAATTTTTCCCTGCCCGTTCAGAGGGTGATGATGTGTGCATTTTGGATTCCAGTGGGTTCAATGAGCTGGAACGGTTTGAGTTTCCACGACAATCAAAAGGCAAAGGATTATGCCTCAGCGATTTTGTATCTGCCGAACGAAAAGACAATCTGGCCATGTTTGTTACAACCTGTGGAGGTTCTTCTTTGACAGAATGGACAGAACGGTATAAAAAGGAAGGGCAGTTCTTAAAATCCCATACCCTGCAGGCATTGGCTATTGAAAGCGCAGAGGCTTTTGCCGAGCTTCTGCATGAAAAAATCCGGACTATGTGGGGGATTCCGGATCCTCCGGACCTGAGTTTGCGGGATAAAATGCATGCTAAATACAGGGGGATCCGGGTGAGTTTCGGATATCCGGCCTGCCCGCGGCTTGAAGACCAGACCAAACTGTTCAATCTTTTAGAACCGGATCAGTATATTGGTGTACAACTTACAGATGGTTATATGATGGAACCGGAAGCCTCGGTATCAGCCTTGGTTTTCCATCATCCTGATGCCCATTATTTCAACGTGTCTGATGAGGATGTTGAACGATTGGAAGCCCGGTTGAAACAGGAACAATCGGTTCGGGTATAAGTGAAGAACCCATGCCGCCGAGACGGCGGCGTTACAGAGAATTGCTCAATGCATAGATAAACAGGAGGTGTGTAGATGGACTTTTCCAAGCTGAAACGGACATCTCTTTTTGATCGAAAAAGTTTAGTTGAATCCCAAACTATTTCCCTTCCTCCGAAATCTCCTGTTAGTTTTTTGGATTTTTTCAATGCACTGCCGGGTTACTTGAAGGCGCGTGACTTGAAAACTCTTGTCATTGATATTCAAAATGCGCGAAGCCAAAACAAGCCGTTTGTGTTTATGATGGGGGCACACTCCATTAAGGTGGGGCTAAGCCCGTGGATAATCCAGGCAATCAATGATGGTTTTATAACTGCCGTGGCGATGAACGGCGCTTGTATTGTTCATGATTTTGAATTGGCTCTTGCCGGAACGACCTCGGAGGACGTGGCGGAATCTCTCCAAGACGGCAGTTTTGGCATGACACGGGAAACCGGTGAAACCCTCAACAATTGGATCAAAGAAGCGGCTGCTAAAAACCGCGGCCTTGGCAGTTATCTAGGTGAACAGCTCAGCCAATCCTCCTATCCCCACAAACACTTGAGTATACTCGCTGCAACTTATAACAAGAGCATCCCACTCACGGTCCACTTGGCCGTCGGTACCGATGTCATTCACCACCATCCTGAAGCGTCCGGTGAAGCGTTGGGCAAAACCTCGCTCGATGATTTTCATACCTTTTGTGATGTAGTTTCGAATATTGGTAACGGTGGAGTGGTTATGAATGTTGGTTCAAATGTGCTGCTTCCGGAGGTGTTTTTGAAAGCGTTAACCGTTGCGCGTAATATTTGCGGCACGATCAATAATTTCACTACAGCCAATTTTGACATGATCCAGCACTACCGCCCCAACCAGAACGTCGTCCACCGCCCCACAATAGGAGGTGGAACCGGCCTGGCGTTCACCGGGCATCATGAGATCATGCTGCCGCTACTCTTTACGGCGTTGTTTGAGACGAAGCGGTAGTTTAATAGTATCCCCTTTTCCATCTTTTGATTTCGCTTACTCTTAGCATATTTGATATCTTCTTATTACAATCTACCTAGTATGAATTCGATACTGTTATAATATAATTCAAACAATGATAACATTAGGTGGAGAAAGAGGGGGTAATATGCAGAGAAATATTGAACGTATTGTTTCCATTCCTGATGTGTGTGATGGGGAACCTTGTGTTCGAGGAACACGGATTCAGGTACAGATAGTCTTAAGTCATCTGGCTACTGGAGATACTTACGAAATGCTCTTGCAGCATTTCCCCCGTTTAACTCAAGAAGATATTCAAGCTTGTTTGAGTTATGCTGAGTTCCACAAAAGAGATTCAACTTATCACTGATTTTTTATTAAACCATTCACCAGAATTATATCATTCGAAACTGGTCATTCTCTCATTGCATGATATAAGAATACGTGAATAGTTAGGCTGCCTACGCCGGGTGCGGGTGCCAAAGGCAAGGCGAAAAAAATAGTTATAATGCATCACCATGCGTTCATGACTTTCCCACCTTAACGGTTGATGGTGATGGAACATATTTAGATATTTATATTATAATATAAACCACCGTTTTGGGTGAGTTTGTATGCATTATTTAAGAATTTTTTTATTGTTGTATTTCATCATTATCTTTTTTTCTTCCTTTTATAATATTGTTGGGCGCCTAACTTTTTTTACTGAGCGTTTTGGTTGACAACTTTTCGGCAGGAGTTGCTTTTACTAACTACCACCGTTTGACCTGCCGGGTTTCACGGTACAGCACAGGCGTGGACGCCTGTTCTACCCGTGAATGAGATGTCTGCGGTTCTGAAAAGCGGGGCATGGCTGCCACCTAAAACCAACACCTAACACCCAAAATTTTTCAAAACATGCAGAAAAATCTGCACACTTACTTGACTTCACCAAAAACCTGCAGTATATTCTGCATATATCCTAGGGAGCGTGGGTATCTTGCCCGCATAGATACCCCTTCCATGGGCGGGTAGAGCAAACGTCCCCGCTTGCGCCTTTCACCGCTCAACAACACAGGCGAGGACGCCTATTCTACCCAGATAGGGGAGGTCAAGGCTCCTGCCGAGCCTTGCACTTTCTCAGAAAGGAGAACCACTATGCCACAATTCACCGAGGGCGAACTCGAAGTCATGAAAATCCTGTGGGAACACGGCGAAATGAAACCCGCCGAAATCCAAAAAAATTTCCCACGTCCCATAAAAAATTCAGCCCTACGCTCTTATCTCACAATTTTGCACGAAAAAGGGCACATTACCCGTGACCTGAGAGGCAAAGCCTATTTCTACAAAGCCAAAACCCAGCGCGACTCCGCTTTCCATCATTTTTACCAGCAAATGGTGGACTCATTTTGGGATGGCTCAAGCAAAGCCTTCCTGCGTCATCTAATCAAATCGGAAAAATTATCGGACAAAGAACTCATTGAACTCAAACGTATGGCTGAAGAAGAATAAAACCACTAAAATCTATTGATGGAGAAAAAAAATGACCGGCATGACAACATGGACATTCGCCCTCACCTCTCTTATCGATTCCGCTTTCTACGGAAACGTGCTTTTTAAAACCACTGTTTTATTGACACTTGCATGGATCGTTTATTTCTGTTTCCTGCGCATGAATCCCAAATTTCATCTATTGCTCTGGCGCGGAACAGCGATAACCCTCTTACTGGTTCCATTCGTTGTTCTTTTTTCCCCGGCAATCAATGTAAATGTTGAAAAAAATCTCGAAGCCATGACCCCATCATGGTCATTGCACGCCTCCCATTCTCCGGCATCAGTAAAAAATATTCCACCTGCTCAAACACAAGGCGGATCATCTAACACTGGGACAGTCCAAACTCAATCAGCAACCAATTTTTCACTGTTACCGGTATTGTACTTTATTCAAAATAACTGGATATCAATCATCACCTATGTATGGATCAGTGTATCATTCATATTGTTCATCCGGCTGATTGTTGGTTATGTAACAACCTTTAGGTTGGTGAAACGATCATTTCCGGCAAACGAATTCATCAACACAACATGTCAAACAATCTCTAAAGTGCTTGATTGCCGCAAAATTCCGGAAGTGCGGATACAACCTCAAATCAATTCACCCTCAGTGGCAGGTTTTTTCCATCCGGTCATTTTACTTCCGGACCGGTTCAATGATTCAAATTATCAACAGGACATAACCGCTGTTCTCGTGCATGAAATTTCTCATTGGCGGAACAATGATCTTGCATGGAGTTTTATTCTCCAATTGCTGTCTATCTTCTACTGGATACATCCCTTATTTTGGAGAATCCCTGAAAAACATGCTTCCGCCTGCGAAACTGTAAGCGATGTCATCGCCGCGGATTATGTTGGCAATGTAAACTCTTACACAAAAACCCTCGCTCGAATCGCTTTGGAAACATGGGGATATACTCCCATTTTCTCCACCGCCATTCCCATGGCGCGCACTTCTGAAATTTACCGGCGGGTACAATCGCTTCCTGAAAATATGACCCATAAATTATTGAAGAAGCGCACCATTTATTTAATCACAATGGGATTGGTTTGTTCTTTTTTCCTTCTATCCATAATCCATTTCAGCAACGCCTTGAATCCCGAAAATTTACCACGGATTTATGAAAAAGCGCCATCCACTCAAGATTTGAAAATGGAACTCGGCCCCAATACATTGGGAATCCAGGCGATCGTTCGCAATGATCGCGGCGGCTCACTTCATTTCGAAGACGGAGCGGGTAATCCGTTCCAGGAACTCGGCTTCAAAGTCAATTCCAATTTTGTCAAACAAGCCCCCTGGCTGGATTTGGCTAATATCTATCTTAATTTGGATGATTCCCTTTTCGATGTGATCGAACTCCGCATTTTTGATCATGCGACTAGAGAACTATTGTTTAGCAAAGATGACGCCATCACCGGCTTTGGCATGGCATACCCGTCTGTTGTCCAGATAAGAAGCGCCTACGCTCCCCTGCCGGATGTGATAGACATCTGGATGCGCCTTCATAGTTACCGTGAAGACGATCCTGTCTATCGGCTCCCCGCGGAACAAGGTAGCGAAGTATCTATCTCACAAGGCTCACTTTCCATTCGTGAGGTCAAAAAAGGCTTTCACAGTTATTCCATGTCGGACGGCACCATTAAATGGGGTGACTCTACTGATGAAAATATACAAACGACAGTCGTACTCGATTTTAACGGGAAATGGGTGGATGGCCGTTATCAGGTTTGTGCCGTCGGGAAGAATGGTAATAAGTATTTCCCCGGCACCCCACATTTTATAGATTTCAATAGAATGGAATTCACACAAGTAATCAACTTCCCGATACAGTACGAACAGCTACAATTCATCGAGGTACGCCCTTACGGTGGACGCCACCGGTTTTTCTTTGATGGAGTCAAACTTCCAACGATATCGGGTGAATCCCTTTCTCCCCCTGCAACTGTAACTTTTCCTATCAATGGAAAAGAAACAAAACAAACTTCTCTTGAACTCGATCCCATACGAATCACGCTTCAAACATTAAAAGGTGACCGGGCACACGGCTCATCCACAACATACAACAAAACCCATGTAAAAATAGAAGAAGCGGGAAAAGACATGGATTCGAAAACCACGATAATCTACACCATCGGCGGTTTATCGGTTCCATCCTGTAAATTGAACTATGAACCTATTAAGGAAGTGCTCAGAAAAAATTCTCCGAATCTTGATCCCTCAGAATGGTTACAACAACATATAGCCAGAAGCACCAGCGCCAACGCAGTCGGAGAAACATCCGGTTTCGAAGTAATGCCCTTCCCCCTCAACACCCTCCAAACCATAAATCTAAAAATAGCCCCTCCAAAGTAAAACAGGCGTTCCGCCTGTTCCCCCATGGTCTGGTAGATCAAGTCGTCCCGCCGGGTGCCAAGGGCAAGCGAAGCAGCCCTTGACCGGTGTACCCTCCATACAA
>CAZXSQ010000079.1:10367-17712 GCA_964643335.1 uncultured bacterium | reverse complement strand
AATTTCTACCCGCCGATTGCCTGGATTTCCTTCAATCGGCTAAAGGGTTACGATGCTTTATATATAGAGTTTCGGCCAATTGGTGAAGACAAAGCCCATTGCCAAGAACTCAGGAGAGAGACTTTATTCAATTTATTAGAAGGGTATAGATTATAATGCGCCAAAATAAATATACAGGTCATAGCTTACCTCCGTTATTCTTTTACAACGGTTCTATTTCATTAGGTTTGATTACACTGTTTCTTGTATTTTTCCAAGCCTTTATTGTGCAGGCAGAACAAGACAAAAAACCCATTCGTTTAATCCCAGGCCAAAAAAGTGCCACTTGTGAATACATCCGGCAGCAGAGAAAACGAATGAGTGAAGGAAAAAAGTTCCTGCCCCATGAAGATGCTGTTCCTGCAAAACTCTGGCAAAGTGATCCTAACTTCCACCCAGCCAAAGTATGACGTATGACAGGCACAAAAGTCATATTTTATATCCTGACATTCCTCCTCCGGTAAAAGCATTTATCGCTCATTATTACGGTGTTTTCGATCCGAATTCGGCTCAACCGCTTCTGGATCAAGCAATAAACGAACACCAAAACTATTCCTTACTCGCCCAAGACTATGCTCTACAAGAAAGCGAACCCAATGACGATTCCGGCAGCGCATTTCCGCTTCAAACTGGCAAGCCAGTGGTAGGTGCTCTATCTTCACACGCTGCAATTGGATCGGAGTGGGAGGAAAATTTCAAAGATAAAGTAGACTGGTATGAGTTTAAAGTTGGAGAATCTGATATTGGACGGGAACTAAAGATCGAATTAACAGCGGGTTCGATTGTATATCAGAATTTTTACTATACAAATGGCGGCGGAACACAATACGACGGAGATGTCAAACTGCATCTTGTAAAGCCGTCGGGTAGCATTGTGGAAAGTAATGTTGATGAATTTCCGTCAATGACTTTTAATCTATCCGAAGCCGGTACTTACTACATCGCAGTCATGAAAGATGAAAACCATTCACGCGCCGTATATAAAGATTATCTTTTAACTGTCCGGTTTACCGGCAATTCACCTTCGGCTTTGCCTACATTCACCGCTTCACCAACACCCACATTAATCCAAAACGAATTGACTCCTACACCCGTGCCTGTAATTTATGACAAAGACCTGGCTGTAGAGCGGGTTTATCTGGTTATCGATGATGGAGGCGGCTCATTCGAAGACGATGTTGAAATCGACAATCCCGATCTGGGGCAGCGAATACGATTCGTATCTGCTGTAGAAAACACCGGGCGCACAGCCATTGCACAATATCGCTTTGAATGCTACGTGGACGGTCAGATTTTCGCCAGCGGTGAATCAAATCAAAATATGTCTGTAGGAGCGGAAGAAGGCCAACAAGTTTTTATCTACGATAATGCCGAAGACACTTCCGGAGATTTAACCGGTCAAACCGATTTCGATCCGGTTGATCATCGCAGCATCACCATCGCCTGGGATGCACAACAAGGCAGCGCAACGGGTTGGCACATCTATATACGAAAAGGTTTTGGAGGTTCGAAATTTCTTGGATTAACAAACGACGGTGAGACCACTCGTTTTAATTGGAATGAGAATAATCCGACACTGTCAAATGAATTCGCAAACGGGCCTGATTTCAATTCAATTTACAGTTTCCGAGTGATTCGCATCGATGGCCAGCTTAATTCAGATGATTTCTTTGATACGCAGCAGCCGGTAGGTTTCAATTTGGAAGACGGGAATCCTGTTTCACTGGCTAAACCGGAGATGCCGAACCTCGATCCACAGCAGATTAGCATTTACGATGATATTCTGGGCGGCAACGACCTGGCCCCTTCCGGCACTACGGGAACGGATATAGATACCCAGGAATCCCGGAATTTCGATGTAGATGAGGACACGATCAATGAATACCATGTCCTTGTGAGTGTGGATGGTGGAGATTTTCAGTTTCTCGGTCAAACACAAGACGGAACATTGAGATACTTTTGGTGGACACCAAACAATCTCTTCCGCACGAATTCAGAATATGCAAATGGCCCCCAAGACGGACATACTTACCAGTTCAAAGTGGTACTAATTCCGTTAACCGGCAATCAAAGAAATCTGTTATCAGGAACATTGGAGTATCATGTCTCTGATTAATGTATATCCCTACAATGGTTTGTAATAAATATTGCGATAAAAGACTGTGCCGTGATTGCCTTGCAGATAAGTTGGGCCGCTCTCAACTACTTTGTTTTCCAATGCGGCTCCAGTTATCCCTTCGATTTCCACATTGTTAAGAACTTTTTTCCCATTGTGATAGACTGTGATACGGGGTTGCTTGATCATGTTACCGTTTTTGACTTCCGGCTTATGGAATATAGCGTGGAAGCATTGCCAATGGCCTGGTGGGAGTGATGCGTTCATGCTTGGAGCCACTTTGCCGTATATAGCCCCACAGTCACCTTTGGAGGGGGTTTCTTTGCCATAACTATCCAATACTTGTATCTCATATTGGCCAATCAAATAAACACCACTATTGCTGTGAGTGGGAACCATAAATTCGATGTACAGTTCATGACTGCCAAGTTCAACATCACTGACCAGGTCGATGCCATGTGTATCTTCTTCGCTTGGAGGAATATTCACGAGAACACCGTTTAAGGCAGTCCAGCTCATGATACTGTGTTCATTCGGTTTAACTTTTAAGTGCCAGCCATCCAAATTTTCTCCATTAAACAAAGATTTCCATTCATCGCCTTTAGGCGGTTTTGTTAAAGGTTGTGTGGATACCGAAGCCAAAACACCAACCACAAGCAATGTGACCGTCAAAAAAACGGCTGAACTAAACCATACTTTTTTCATTATTGTATCCTTTCCACAAATGATTTATGTGACATACAATAATAGAAGGTTTCATAAAAATTTGAAAGTGAACTTGATGTTAAAATTAAGTGTGACACCCCCGGGGCGCGGACATCTTTGTCCGCACTTGAGCAGGACATCCCTGGGAGCGCGGACATCCTTGTCCGCATCCCTTGGGCGCACATCCATCCCAATTTGAAGTTTTAATCAATAAAATAAATAAAAATGAAAAAGTAACAAAAAAACATGGTTTTCTTGAAAAAAATATCTTTATATATTGGGCTTTTCATTGTACTTTTCTTACCTAGAGCAGTGAAAGCAGGGGATAAGGTTCTTACAAAAGAACCCGCAACCAAAGATGTTTCTTACGAACAGGCTTTCATTGATTTGTACGATGAATTGGGGAAAAATTATCCCTGCTTTGAACTCAAAAATATTGATTGGAAGGCAGTCGGAGAAAAGTTGATTCCTCAAGTAAAAAAAATGAATACCGATGAGGAATTCGGTGAACTGTGTTTAAAACTGGTAGCCCGGCTGGAAGACAGCCATTCGTATTTAATGGAAGGAACTGCGAAGTTACCTCAAATTTCTTTACCTCGATGGGATCCGGGCATAGCCTGTCTCATCGATGATCGAGAGAAACCGGTCGTCTTTCATGTTGATCGAGGAAGCCCCGCTGAAGAAGCGGGAGTGGAGCCGGGGATGACCGTAAAATCAGTGAATGGAAAACCGGCAAAAGAAATGTTGAAAGATTTAATGACACTTCTCGGCACGTATCATAGTTACTCAAGCCGGCGGAATCTGCGTTACCACGTGGCCAGATTTTTTTTACGTCAAAAAGAACAGGGAACAATAATCGATCTTGTGTTTAATGATGTTGATGGAAAACCGCACTCATTTCAACTGCCCGCGACTCTTGAAAGCCGGTACCTGCCACGGCTTCCGGTACCGAAGGAAGGAATTCCTGACTCGGCCAATGTTTCATGGAAAATGCTGGATGAGCAAATCGGTTATATTTACGTTCGCAGGATAAGAAGAGGGTTGATTCAAGCATTGGACAGAGCGGTAGGAGATTTGCAACATGCCGTTGGATTGATTATTGATATTCGAGGAAATAGCGGTGGCGGATTTGATGGCAGACGGGCGTTGTTGAACTTCGATCTCCAATCCGAACTGGAACCGCATCGCCCTCGCTACAAAGGTTCGATCGCTCTACTGACTGATCCGGGATGTATCAGCGCTGGCGAGGGATGGGCATCATGGTTTATCGCCGATGAACGTGCAACCATCTTTGGAGAAACCACTGCAGGGGCTTCATCAAGTAAAAAAGTATATACACTCAAGAATGGATTGTATAAAGTGAAATATTCAGTACGGCCGCGCCGTGGATTTTTGCGAAGACCTATTGAGCATCGTGGCCTGGAACCCACCATCCATGTAAGACAAAACGCAAAAGATTTAGCCAAAGGTCAAGACACCGTTTTAAATAAGGCGAAGGATTATTTATTGTATATGTTAAAATGAGTCAATAAAAAGCAGCCCAGGCATCCCCCCTGCAAAAAGTAACTTTTTCCCCAAAAACACAAATAAACTCTTCAATTATATGCGATACAATGCTATTCTTATAATGAGCATATGTTCATAATTGAATTAAACCTGGAACACGAGAAATGAAAGGAGAACAAACAAATGAAAGTTGCTGTTACTTCCACTGGAAATACTTTGGATAGTCCTGTCGACCTTCGCCTTGGCCGAGCAAAATGGATACTAGTTGTGGATACTGACACAGGTGATTTTGAGGCGTATGATAATCAAGATAGTGCAGAAGCAAATCACGGAGCCGGCACTCAAACCGCTCAGCAACTAAGCCAGCTGGGAGTTGAGGCGGTTATTACAGGTAATATTGGCCCAAATGCTTACCGTGCTATAGGTCCTACAAACATCAAAGTTTATCTGGTAACGGGTGGAACCGTTCAAGAAGCGGTTGAACACTTTAAGGCGGGTTCGCTGGGAGAAGTGGAAGAAGCGAATGTCAGAGGACATTGGGCATGATTAAATACCTCCTCGGCAGAAGGAGAAATTATGTATAAGAAAATGGATGGCATCATTAAAACTTTACTGATTCTTTGTATGATGTTCATGCAAGGAAACAATGATTCAGTTTTTGCTGGAAATGAATCCGCCAACAATGAAGCTTGTGATCAAAAGAATGAAAAGGTAACAATGAGCACTTCATCAGAGAAAACTCTTGAACACCATCTCAAAAATACTTTTACATTTCATCCGATCGGTATTTTTCACTCTCCGTTAACCCCTGAAACTGGAGCTCCAAGACAAGGCCGGTTCGCTCCTGACATTAAAGCTAAGATCGAAGTGGGAAAAGAGTTCGTACCGTGTTTGGAAGGACTCGAAGAATTTAAATATATCATTGTAGTTTTCGTTTTTGATCGAAGCCATGGCTGGAGTGCAAAAGTCACTCCGCCCGGAGCCAGCAAAGCAAGGGGTGTTTTCGCCACTCGTGCACCGAGACGCCCTTGTCAAATCGGGATCACCGTCGTCAAATTGGAAAAACGAGATGGGCGATTTCTCCATGTCAGTGGAGTTGATGCATTCGATCAAACACCCGTTCTCGATATTAAGCCCTATGTGGCGAGTATTGATTATATCCCTGGAGTGGATCGGGATGCAGAAAAAGAATTGGGCATCGATAGGAAAGAATAGATGGTCATAGGTTAGAAGGAATAGATATTGCGGTCATCTGAAGTTGAACCGAACTGAGGAGGCTCACTGATGAGTTGGGCGAATCCAAACGGGAGGGCGAATCTCCTGATGAGCCACACATGCTCATTTACCTTGATCGAATTGCTGATCGTTGTTGCCATCATTGGTATTTTAGCGGCGATTGCAGTTCCCAATTTTTTGAATGCTCAGATTCGTGCCAAGGTTTCGCGGGTTGAATCTGAACTTCGTACTTGTTCGGTATCCATTGAGGCTTATCGTTTGGATCATGGTTATTATCCAACCTATAACAATCCATTAGACAGAACACCCGCCCCTCATTTTCTTCCACTTAATCTAACCACGCCAGTTGCCTATTTATCAAATTTATTTAACGAAGTTTTTCCAGCTCGGAATGCACCGGAAGGTTTACCCGAAGAACATGAATTCCATTATTTCAACCGGCGTCAAAGTCCAGAATTTGTTCAATCCAGAGAGGAGGCTTATTTTCAGAAAGCAGCCGGAACAGGGAACGCGTATGAATGGTTTGCTTTCAGTCACGGTCCGGATACCTGGGGAGATGGATGTTTGATCCCCTATCATTCTTCAAATGGATTGACCAGTTCCGGTGATATCGCTCGTTTTGGCCCTTAGAAATAAATAGGGTAGTTGAAAAACTAAAAATGTGTTTATGAAAAGGATAAAGGGTAATAATATGAAAGGAGTATCATGAAGATTTTAGGCATAAATGGAAGTCCGAGAAAAGAAATGAGTACATTTCAGGCGCTTCAAGCTTGCATGGATGCAATCCGCGAAGCACATCCTGAAATTCAAACTAAGATTATAGAACTGGGAGAATTACAGATTAACGGATGCTCAGCCTGTGGAGATTGCAAAAAGGAACTTAAATGCAGCATTGAGGACGATTTCCAGCCCATAATTCCAAAATTGTCCGACAAGGATGTGGTTGGTCTGATAATCGGCACGCCGGTTTATATGGGCAGCATGACAACACGATGCAAGGCTTTTTTGGAAAGAATGGCCATGTTTCGCCGTAATGGATTCCTATACCGCAACAAAGTTGGTGGAGTCCTGGCTGTTGGGGGATTCCGTAATGGTGGACAGGAGTTAACTATACAAACTGTTCAAGCGGGATTAATGGTTCAGGATATGATTATTGTTAGTGACGGTATGGACACATCCCATTTTGGCGGTACATTATGGAACGCAGGAGATAAAGGCCTCGATGAAGATCACTATGGAATCAAAACCGCAAAAAATTTAGGAACCCGCGTATCAAGTCTAGCGTTAAAATTGTGGTCTTAAAGAAAAGTTGTTTATCCTGATCATCCATTAATCCTGGATATCCAGATTCAGACAAATACAAATATATTCTTTCTATTTCGTTTTCCCAATAGCATGGGTGGAGTACCCATAGAATTTCTCAGCACATTCCATAATAGTTTCAGAGAGGGTGGGATGCGGGTGTACTACTTCGGCGAGATCGAGAGCGGTGGCTCCCATTTCGATGGCAAATGCCCCTTCGCTGATCATCTCACCAGCACCGTAACCAGCGATGCCGACGCCGAGAATGCGTTCGGTTTCCGGCTCGATAATCAATTTGGTAAGCCCATCGGGACGGTCAAAGGTAAGTGCGCGTCCAGACGATGCCCATGGAAATTTGGCCACTTCGATGTCAATTCCATTTTCTTTGGCTTCATGTTCGGTCAGACCGCACCAGGCCAGTTCGGGATCGGTGAAGACCAC
>CAZXSQ010000079.1:5459-10357 GCA_964643335.1 uncultured bacterium | reverse complement strand
GGCGGGAACTACGACATTTTCAAACGCATTGGGATCTCCGCAAATCACATCGACGGCAATTCTCGCTTCTCGAGACGCTTTATGAGCCAGCAAAGCGCCGCCTGCCACATCACCAATCGCATAAATATTGGGATCGTCGGTTTGAAGTTTTGAATTGACCTCGATAAATCCTTTTTTGTCCGTTTTAATTTTAGTGTTTTCAAGTCCTAAATCTTGAGTATTAGGGGAACGGCCAATAGAAACCAGCACACGATCGTAGTTCTCTTCATAAGGTTCCGATTCACCTTGCTGCATGGTAACTTTTATTTGTTTACCGCTGGTTGCCATCTTAGTCACTTTTGTTTCCAAGCGGATTTCAGAAAACATTTGTTCTGAATGATCTTTCACAAAGCGAACCAGGTCTTTATCTGCTCCGGCAAGTATAGATTTCAACGCTTCCACAACGGTGACTTGGCTGCCAAAAGTGGCATATACCATCCCCAATTCCATACCGATATATCCGCCGCCGATAACAAGAAGGGTTTCGGGGATTTCCTCCACTTCCAAGGCCATATCCGAAGTCATAATCCGCTTATTGCCCAAATCGAAAGCCGACGGCATCATGGGTAATGAACCAACGGCGATAATAGCCTGTTCATATTGGATATATTTTTGACCGTCGGATGTTTCGACTCGCAGAGTTTTAGAATCTTCAAAGCGGCCACGCCCATAGACTACCTGGATTTTACGCGTGTTGGCCAGACTGCTGATTCCCTTGGAGAGTTTGTCCAGGATGGAATTCTTCCAGGATCGCATCTGATCAAAATCCAGTTTGGGCTCGGAAAACGTAACACCGCGCATTTTGGATTCTTGAGCTTCATCGATTAATTTGGCAACATGCAGGTAGGCTTTGGAGGGGATACAGCCGCGATTGAGGCATACACCGCCCAGCCTTTTGTCGAGATCGACGAGTGTTACTTTTTTTCCCTTATCCGCGGCATAAAAGGCCGCGGTATAACCGCCAGGACCGGCGCCGAGAACGAGAATTTCAGTTTTAATCGGTTCCATATGTTTATTTCCTTATTCTTCATTAACTAAAGTTTGATGTCTTTTTTCTTGAAATTTTCGAACGCTTCAACCAAAGCCGTAATGAAACGCGCACCTGCTGCACCATCGATCACGCGGTGATCGTAGGAAAGGCACATGGGCATCATGATACGTTTTTCTATTTTACCGTTCACCACCATGGGTTTTTCCACTCCACGGCTGAGTCCCAAAATAGCGACATCGGGGTAATTGATGATGGGGGTGAAATACGATCCTCCGATGCCGCCCAGGTTGGATATGGTGAAAGTGTGGCCTTTCATTTCTTCACCGGAGAGTTTCCGGTCGCGGGCTTTTTTAGCAATCTCCTGTAATTCGTTGGATAGATTGAAAAGGCTCTTCTGGTCCACATCCCGAATGACCGGCACGAGTAATCCCGGGTCCGTATCCACCGCGATACCGATATGGTAGTAATCTTTGTAAACCAGTTCATTATTCTCTTCATCCAAACTGGCGTTGAAGACCGGATATTGTTTCAGCACTTCATAGACCGCTTTGATGGAAAGGGCGGTTAATGTTAAATTGGCACCTTTTTCCTTATATTCGGATTTAAATTTCTCCCTGAGGTCCATCAGGTTAGTGATATCGGCTTCGTCGAATTGGTTAACATGAGGAATGGTTGACCACGATTCAAGCATCCGCCTGCCAATAGTTTTCCGGATGGAAGAATAAGGTTCGCGATGAACCGAACCCCATTGGGAGAAATCAACGGATTCGGATTTCAGTTTTTCTTTTGGTTTCGCTTCTTCTTTGGGAGCTTTTGAAAAAGCGAGTTCTTCCAGGCGCTTGATATAGGCTTGAATATCTTCAAGTATAATTCTTCCGCCTCTGGCCGATCCTCGAATTTTGGTTAAATCAAGATCTATTAAACGGGCAATTCTTCGCACTGTCGGCGAGGCCGGGGGTGGGAATCCTGATTTGGATTCATATTGATAACCAAGAAAAGGATCTTTAACACTTCGTTCTGGAGCTTTTTCGGCTTCTTTTTCAGGAATTTCTTCTTCTTTTTCTTCAGCCTCAGGTTTAGCTTCTTTCTTTGGCGGTTTTTCCTTTTTCGGTTTTTTGGCACCTTTCCCTTCTGTATCCACCGAGATGAGTGACTGTCCCACAGAAATGGTGTCCCCTTCATTGATGTGGGCTTCTGTAACAGTTCCGGATACCGTCGAGGGAATCGGTGCAACGGCTTTTTCATTTTCTATTTCGAGGATAGTTTGGTCTTTTTCGACCTGATCTCCTTCGCTTATGAAAACGGATACAACCGTCCCCGAATCTGCGCCTTCGGCCAATTGAGGTAAAGTAACATCCATAAGGTTTCCCCTTTTTGTATCAAATTAGTTATGAAATAAAATCCGGGTAAGATTTTTCTGGATTAATGTTCAAATCTTGCATGGCTTTGGATACCATTTTTTTGTCAACTTTTCCTTGCTGTGCAAGCGCATAAAGGGTTGCGACAACTGTCATTTCAGCATCGATTTCAAAAAATCGCCGCAAATTCTCTCGGGTATCGCTTTTTCCGAATCCATCTGTGCCCAATGTGGTCAATCCACCGGGAACCCAGGGTGCAATTTGATCGGGAACCATTTTCATATAGTCGGAAACGGCGACAAACGGACCATCCTCATTTTCGAGAATGGTTTCAATATAACTCTTTTTCGGATCGGAGTTGGGATGCATCATATTCCAGCGATGGACTTTGAGTGCCTCATTGCGTAAGAGTTTGTAACTGGTTACACTCCAAACATCTGCGGAGACATCGTAGTTTTCTTTGAGGATCTCTTGAGCTTTTAAAGCCATATTGATAATGGGACCGCTTCCGAAAATATTGGCTTTGACTTTACCTTTACCGCCTTCTTTAAATTTATAGATGCCTTTTATAATGCCTTCTTCGACGCCTTTAGGCATTTCAGGTTGGGGGTAATTCTCATTGTACATGGTGATGTAGTAAAACGTGTCTTCGTTCTCTTGATACATGCAGCGCAGCCCGTCCTGGATTATAACCGCCATTTCATAGGCAAAGGCAGGATCATAGGCTTTCATTGTGGGTATGGAGCTGGCTAACAAATGACTATGCCCATCCTGGTGCTGCAGTCCTTCACCGTTCAACGTAGTACGCCCGGCAGTGCCCCCCAGCAAGAACCCCCGTGCCCGCGAATCTCCGGCCAACCAGAACAAATCTCCAACTCGTTGTAATCCAAACATGGAATAATAAGAGTAAAATGGAATCATATACTTTCCAAAATTATAATAACTTGTACCGGCGGCGATAAATGAAGAAATGGAACCGGCTTCGGTTATGCCTTCCTCCAAAATCTGGCCGTCTTTCGCTTCGTGGTAATACAAAAGGTTCTGCCGGTCGACGGGTTCATACAGCTGGCCGCGTGGTGAATAAATCCCCGATTGCCGGAATAACGCATCCATCCCAAAAGTCCTGGCTTCGTCCGGAATAATCGGTACCACCTGTTTGCCTATTTTTTTGTTGGTCAGCAATTTACGCAATAGACGAACGAAAACCATCGTCGTGGAAACTTCCTGATCAGGCGAACCCTCTAGAAATTCAGATAAGTCGTCCAGGCTCGGGATTTCCAGCGGTTCAATATTGGCATCACGCTTGGGAATAAATCCCCCCAATTTTTTTCGTCGATTCAGCAGATATTCAATTTCAGGACTCTCTTTAGCAGGACGGTAAAAGGGAGTTTCCACAACTTCTTCATCGTTTATGGGGATATCAAAACGTGATCGAAACTCGCGCAATTCTTTTTCATTGAGTTTTTTCTGCTGGTGGGTGATATTTCTTCCTTCGCCTGCCTCACCCAGACCGTATCCTTTGATGGTTTTGGCCAAAATTACAGTAGGACTGCCTGTATGTTCGACAGCGGCTTTATAAGCGGTGTACACTTTTTTAGGATCGTGCCCGCCGCGCATGAGTTTGCGAATTTCCTCATCGGTAAGGTGGTCGACGAGTTCTTTTAATTCGGGATATTTGCCGAAGAAATGCTGCCGGGCATAACTGCCGGGTTCGACTGAATATTTTTGGTAGTCCCCATCGACAGCTTCTTCCATTCTTTTAATCAACAAGCCGCTTTTATCAGCTTCCAGCAGCGAGTCCCAATCGGAACCCCAAACCAATTTGATAACATTCCAACCCGCTCCACGGAAGAGAGATTCGAGTTCTTGAATGATCTTTCCGTTTCCGCGAACCGGGCCATCAAGACGCTGAAGGTTGCAATTCACCACCCAAATAAGATTGTCCAGATTTTCACGAGCCGGTAACGTCAGCGAACCGAGTGTTTCAGGTTCATCGGTTTCGCCATCCCCGACAAAACACCAGACTTTAGGTTCTTCCTTTTCAAGCAAACCAC
Organism: uncultured bacterium; assembly: GCA_964643335.1. GTDB lineage: Bacteria > Hinthialibacterota > Hinthialibacteria > Hinthialibacterales > Hinthialibacteraceae > CAZXSQ01. The sequence goes on along the minus strand of CAZXSQ010000079.1, from coordinate 5,915 downwards.
GCGCCTTCATATAGCGGATAAAACGCGCGTGATAAATGGAGGTTATGGGGCCTAGTCCCATAGACACTGTCGGAAACTGCCAGAAATCCGGCATGAGATAAGGGTGTGGATATGACGATAAACCGCCGCCCTCTGCGAGTTCCTGACGGAAATTATGGAGATGATTAGGATCTAAACGGTATTCGAGAAAAGCCCTGGCATAGTTTCCCGGTGAAGCATGGCCTTGAAAGTAGACCACATCGGCATACCGATTACCTTCTCCGCCATGGAAGAAGTGATTAAAGCCCACTTCATACAAGGTAGCCAATGAGGCAAAGGTGGAGATATGGCCCCCGATGCCGCTATGAATCCGGTTGGCCTGGACAACCATGGCCATGGCATTCCAACGAACATAACTCTTGATGCGTCTCTCGATTTGGCGGTCACCTGGATAAGGGGATTCATCCTTAGCGGGTA
>CAZXSQ010000079.1:0-5449 GCA_964643335.1 uncultured bacterium | reverse complement strand
CAGATAGGGAGTCCCAACTGTTCTTGGCACTTCCAATCCCGAAGAACGCAGGTTATTAATCAAAGTATTGAGTAAGAAAGCGGCCCGGTAAGGTTCTTCTTTTTTCAGGGAATGCTCTAAAATATATTCTAATGAATCATACCATTTTTTTACTTCATCTTGTTCCGGTGACTTTGACTGATTCTTTGGTTCGTTTATTTGTTGATCTGATGAGGTTTGTTCCCGATTATTTTGTACTGCCACGTTTCAACTCCCTAAATGTTTGTCATTGCTATCAAGATATAAATATAATTGTATCTGGATAAAAAAAGATTATTAAGAGTAAATTTGTTAAATGATTACTATACCGTTTCTTTAAAAAAATGAAATATTTGGATTTAACCTTATCGACACCCTATCATAACCTGGCCTGCGATGAAGCATTGCTAACGCTGTGCGAATCAGGTTTGGATGAAGAGATTCTGCGTTTTTGGGAATCCAAACACTATTTTGCCGTTTTAGGCCATTCCGATAAAATAACCACGGAAATCAATCTTCCTGTCTGCAGAGCAAAAAAACTTTCGGTTTTAAGACGGCCAAGCGGTGGTGGAACTGTTTTGCAAGGCCCCGGTTGTTTGAATTATACACTTATTTTAAAGATTCAAAATAACGATCTTCTCAACAAGATCAATAATGTCCATGAATATGTATTGACTCGGCATCAACAAGCTCTGCAACCGCTATGTCAAAAGCCTATCCGTATCTCGGGGATATCCGATCTGGCATTAGGGCCACTTAAGTTTTCTGGCAACGCCCAAAGACGCAAGCGCCGGTTTGTGCTGATGCATGGTACCTTCTTATTGAACTTCAATTTGGCGCTAATTGAAACTCTTCTCCCAATGCCAACCCGTCAGCCGGAATACAGAATGAGCCGTCCGCATCGTTCATTCTTAACCAATCTAAACCTTTCTGCAGAAACAGTTAAAAACTCTCTCATGCAAATATGGGGAGCTACTAAACCGTTTCAAAATGTTCCCTTTCAGCTTATTGACGAGTTGGCAAAAAGCAAATATTCGAACGATGAATGGACATTTAAATTTTAGCAATAAAAATCGTCTTAAATAAGTTTACTGAAGCAGTCAAGAAGAAGTTTCATTTTAAAAATACTTTGACTTTAAGGTAGATTTAAAAATCCTTGAAGGTCGTGAATAGAAAATCCGGCGAAGGAAGCTTTGGAGGAAAATTCAGTTGACACACGATTCATTGTTTTGTTCATGGTGTTTTTATCCGAATCAAAGAAACTCAATTCGTTGCCGTGGATAATGGCTTTTCTCTCAATCGGCCAGTAATAGAGAGTTGCATCGTGCATTCCATTGTCTTGGAACTGTTGAGAAAATGAAGCGATGGATTTTTTTTCCAACAGATAGAACATTGTCTTTTTTGATGTTTCGGCGATAACAGCAATAGGCAGTTTGGAGGAGGGAGAGGGAAGACCGGTTTGAGGAAATCCTTTAAACGTGTAGATGGATTCATTCGGCAGATAGTTGGTTTCAAGTCCGATAAAAACCGGCTTGTTTTTGGCAGCGGCATAGTCAATTTCGTTTTCTGCATTAGAGATAATGCTGTTGGCTCCGCTTTCTTTTGTCCGATAGTCCATCAGGACGGTGATATCAACCATATCGATAATATGTTCACTTGGATATTTGTTGACATTGTTAAATTCCAGACTCATGCTTTCCCGAGTCAATTCATCTACCGAATCATACCAGAAAGGAATATCGACGCCGATAATCATACCGGCTTGATGAATCCTTTCAGCGCATTTTTCTATGATGGATAAATAACTATAAAATATCCCTTCCCGCCTTTCACCTCCAAATCCGGGAAGGAGATGGGGTTCAATATCAAAGTGTATTCCATAAAAACGCTCTGATTCATTGACACTGTTATTGTAGTTAATAACTTTTTCTACGATCTCCAATACATACGGGTGCCATTCCGGCAAGGCATATTTTTCATATCCTTCCAATGCATGGACTTTTATTCCTTTCGCTTTCATCGCGGATATCAATTTTTTCAATGACACGATATTGCTACATAAATTTTGGTCAAAACGTGGTTGAAGAAAAAAATCTTTTGGTAATTGAAGAAACACATGATTAAAATCGTGGTTAAGCAGAAACCGAAGAAGTTGATTGCCTCGTTCTTTTTCGAGGATTTCTGTGGTATTCCACACCCAGGTTGCTTTTTCAACAGACTTTTTTTGAGGGATTTGCCGGGTTGTAGAATATAGAGGAGGAAGAGTTTTTTCATTCTCCGAGAACGCCAGTGTTTTTATGCCGATACGTCCCCGGCCTTGTGAAAGGGCTGCAAAAGAAACAGTGGCCAGGTCTTTTTTGGATATTCTTGATGGGAAAGCATCAAATGGTACTACAGCCTGCTGCCATTCTGTGCTGATTTTCCCTGAAGGAAGAAACGAATCAACCTTGCCAACAGAAAGGGCGTCTTCTTTTGCGTTCCATCTGGCATCGGCAATTCTCAGGTCGATTTTTTCTCTCCCTGTTCCTCCTTTAATCCAAAACGTCAGATAAGAAAAAGATTCAGCGTTCAAATAAAAACGGTCTGATGGAGAAGCATTCGTTTCATATAAATTAATCCATACTCCACAAAAAGAATTGTCCGCTTTATTGAAATTCAAGGTTAAAGCGCGAGTCCCACCAGATAGTCTTTCTACACTGGCAGACGCCCAAGAAGGAGGTTGAAAAAAGTTTCCAAAATAACCGCCCAACCGGTTCTTTGATGAAGAATTGAAATCGGTCACTAAGAAGGAACTGCCTGAATAAGACGGGGTTTTACTCCTGAATAGATTTGTCATCGGGGTATCAGGTTTTCGGCTTAAAACATAGATTCTTATAGAATTCCGATTTTTTTGATGCGATACGCTGACCTGTACCAGACCAATGTCCGCCGGGGTAATATTTCCCCAATTCGAAAGGTTGATTTCGGTAGATAGAGTGTCAGCATGAGCATCAAAATAGGAACTATCTTCCTTGGATTTTGAAACAAGTTTTTCTTTTAGGACATCAGGCTGGGATAGGCAAGTAAGTAAAACTATCATGAATGGGGCCATGTTTTTTTCTCCGTTAAGAAACCTTTTCGTTCCATTTTACCCCATCCTTTTTTCTTCAGCATGGCAGCCATAAAACCTTGAAAACGCCAATACGAATTCATCTGCCTGTATCCGAAAATTTCAATGGTGGAAAGAAAAAATAATTGGAGGATATCCGAAAAATGCGGATAGCGGCGAAATGATAGTTCTTCCAGACCGACTGAAGCAATTGAAAGCGCCATGCCCAATAGAAAAGCGACCACAAGAAAGGCCACAATATAAGTGGGAGAAGCAGCTCCTAACAAGAGGGTCACCATAAAAGAGATATAGCCGAATAGTTCGATAACCGGCCCTAAACCTTCAAGAAAAAAGAAATAGGGAACCGCCAGAAGTCCAATCCGGCCATAACGCGGATTGAAGAGCATTTTCGAATGATGGGTTAATACTTCTATAAGTCCGCGCTGCCATCGGCTGCGTTGGCGCGAGAGGATATTCAATGATTCCGGACATTCAGTCCAGGCGACCGGGTCGGGAACAAAGGCGATATGGTAAGGCATTTTTTGTTCTCGGCAATAGCGATGCAGGCGAACGACCAGTTCCATATCTTCACCGACGGTTTCGAAGGCAGTTCGTGAGGTTGCATAACCACCCGCTTCGACAACAGTCGATCTCCGGAAGAGACCGAATGCTCCGGATATGATTAATGTTGAGTCTATTGCTTCCCAGCCCATTCGCCCGGCCAGGAAAGCCCTCAGATATTCCAGCACCTGAAACTTGGCCAGCAAATTTTTGGGGAGTCGAATATCCGTTACAATACCGGACCGTACAGTGCAACCATTGGCGATGCGAATAATACCACCGGCAGCCACGGTAGAAGCGTCTTCAAGAAACGGGCGAACAAGTCTGGTCAACGCTTCCGGTTCAAGAAGGCTGTCTGCATCCATTGCGCAAAATATGGGAGTACGGCAATAATTGATTCCGGTGTTAAGGGTATCAGCCTTCCCTCCATTTTCTTTGTCGATAACCCAAAGATTGGGATACCGGTTGCTGTTATAGATACTACGAACTTGAGCGGTAGGGATGGCTGAAGTCGGTGCGCGGGTGGCTTCGGTTAACTCAAAAGAATCGATTAATCGCTGAAGAGTGTTATCCTTCGACCCATCATTGATCAAAAGAATTTCATAATCTGGGTAGCGTAATGTAAGCAGTGATCGAGTGGATTCAACACAGGTGGCTTCTTCATTGTAGGCGGGAGCCAATAATGTGATTGGAGGCAATCCCCCCATGGTTAAAAGATCATCCACAGAAAAGGATTTCAATCGGCGTGCGTATTTACGAAGGTAGCGGAAGGCGAGAAGGCTGGTAACCAGATAAACCAGATTGAGAGTAACAAAGTAGAAAATAACGATGTAATTGAAAACTTTGATAATAGTCCAAAGTGACGATAATATCATTCTGCCCTCTCTGTTAGAACCTGTTGCGCTAAATTTGCCCGGGGGTGATCAGATGCGGCTATGGTTCGCAAGATATCTTCGGCGCCAATTTCTTTCAATCCCCAGGCTGCATGAATGGCCACCCAAGAGAAGGGATCATCGAAGGCATAAGATAAAAGTTCAGTATCTTCCTTTTCGCCTAATTGTCCCAGCGCTCTAAATGCGTTCGCACGAATGACGGGGTCTTTGGAGAAACAAAGTGAGCGTATAACAGGCAAATGGTCGGGTCTCCCAACTCGGCCCAGCAGCCGCAACGAAGAGGCTATCAAATCCCTGTTGGTTTCTTTTTCGAGGATGGCAGGTATGGCGTCAGCAATCATAAAATCGTTTAGCATATGAAGGGCTTCCGCAGCCACAGCGCGTACTCTTGGCGGCATTTCTTCATCCCGGTATGTTTCACGTAAATCGGGCATGGCTTCACTACCGACGGAAGCCAGCATGGAGGCCAGGTAGTTTGTGCTCCAAGCCTCAAAATGATGCAGATTTTTGAGTATAACTGAGATATACTCAGTCTGTTTTTCCCTAAGGATGGATTGAGCCGCAATCATGTTGACAAGAGGGGATGGATCTCGCAATGCATTGACAACAATACCGATGTATTTTAGAATACCTAAAACACTTAAGGTCTGAATGGCTCGGGCTCTTCTTTCCGGATCTCCTTTTTTAGCATGTTCAGCTATTTGAGTGAGAAAAGGAAAAGCCAGTTGAGAAAGGATTTTTCTTTCTTCACCACTCAATCGCTGAGCATATTTTAAAATAAATTCAACAAAAAACAGCCTGTCTTTTTTGTTGACCATCTTCCATATTTCTTGGGGAGATTTACTTCCGCCAATAATATCAAGGATCTCTGATTCCCACTGTTTTTCCA
>CAZXSQ010000078.1:15352-17818 GCA_964643335.1 uncultured bacterium | reverse complement strand
CCAACTGTCGTTTCCGGCCCTTCGGGTGTCGGTAAAGGAACCGTGATTTCTACATTGATGAATCATCATCCGGAATTAGTCCTCTCTGTATCCATGACGACTCGGCCACCCCGCCCTGGAGAAAAAGAAGGAGAAGACTACTTTTTTCTTTCCCGAGATCAATTCGAGGAAGCCATTCATAACGATGAACTGGTTGAATGGGCTAAAGTGTATGATCATTACTATGGTACTCCTAAGTCCTTTCTCCACTCCAATTTTGAAAAAGGGAATGACGTTATTCTTGACATCGATGTTCAGGGAGCAGCTTCGGTTCGCACTCTGTTTGAAAACAATATTCTCATTTTTCTTGTCCCTCCGTCCATGGAAGAACTCAAACGAAGGCTGTTTTCAAGAAAAAAAGGGAAAGGAGATGATCTTGAACAACGGATTGCAGAAGCCGAACGTGAAATTCGATTTATAGGGATGTATGATTATGTTGTCATAAATGATGTTGCCGAAGATGCTGCTAAGGATCTTTATTCCATTATTACAGCGAATCGGCTTTTGTGCAGACGGATGAAACCAACCTTATATCAATCCAAAATACTTCAAGATCGAGAGTTATGAGTGACTTAAAGCTGAATCTATATTATTCTGACCGTTATAAAGATCACGACATCGGCAATCACCCCGAAAATGCCAAACGAATGGAGGCGATATCGGACGGATTACGTCAATCCGATCTCGGTAAAACGCTAGTATGGGAAGAACCACGCAAAGCAACACAAGAAGAACTCCAGTTGGTTCACACTGAAAAACATGTTAAACGGATTGAATCCATCGCCAAAGATGGTGGCGGTATGGCTGATCCGGACACCGTGGTCAGTCCGGCTTCCTTTGATGTGGCCTGTCTTTCGGCGGGAGCATTATTGGCGGCAGTGGATGCCGCTTTCTCAAAGAACGAAAAGAGGGCGTTTATTGTTTCCAGACCCCCAGGTCATCATGCATTACCAGATAAAGCCATGGGGTTTTGTTTATTCAATAATGTGGCAATTGCCGCCCGTTACGCTCAAACAAAATATAAATTATCCAAGGTATTGATCCTTGATTGGGACGTTCATCACGGAAACGGCACGCAGGATATTTTCTATGAGGACGATACGGTCTTCTATATATCCACCCACCAATATCCCCATTATCCTGGTACCGGTCAGGCCAATGAAACAGGAAAAGGCAAAGGGGAAGGTTATACCATGAATCTTCCTTTTTCTGCATATACACCCGCAGAAAAGATTGTTGAGGCTGTAAAAAATGCCATGGAAAAAGTTGCAGCGGATTTTAAGCCACAATTGATTTTAATCTCGGCAGGATTTGATGGGCATCGCGACGATTATCTCGGCAACTGGTTACTCGAAGAAAATGATTATGCTTCAATGACTGAAATTGTGGTCAAACAAGCCAACAAGTATGCAGATGAAAAAGTTATTTCATGCCTGGAGGGAGGATATAATTTAAACTCGTTGAGCAATTCCTGCATCGCTCATAGCCGAGCCTTAATCTCAAATAATCAATAGATTTAATTCAACTCATCTGCTGCATTGAAATATTCACAGTGATTAAAGTGGGTGTAATTTAAATTTAAGTAAATTTCTTAATTTGAGGGGCAAATAAAAAAACAAGCTTCATTTTTTCACGATTGATCTTCGTGAAAGCGAAGCTTGTTTATTCAATTTCAGTCATGTCCGTATCTTCTAATTGTGCTTCTTCAAAAGATGATTCAGGTGACTCCGGCTTGGGACCCAAATCGTTTAAATGTTCTTGACGAAATTCCTTAAGACCTTTAAGAACCATCTGATAGGTTTCTTTAATTTGCTCTCCGATTTCACCCAAATTATCGAAATCGCCTAAAATCTTCTCGGCTTCATCAAAGCCCTTTCGAATGGCACTTCCAATGAGAGCACTAAATTCATTTACATTTTCTTCATCTGTGGCGTCTTCATGGTTAAGGGTGTATGCATCAAAAAAACCGGTTGTAAATCCTAAAATACGGTCAGCTGTATTTTGTGGACTCACGTAATCCATCAACTGCTGAGCAGAAGCATTTTCAGGGGGAAGAAACTCGTTTTCATCTTCTTCCTCTGATTCCAAACCATAATAATCCCTGAGTTGTACTTTGATCTGTTCGACAACAGTGGCAACCGAATTCCTTAGAGATTCCACATCACCTTTGAGATTAAAAGAAAGTGCCACAAGATCATTGGCGGATTTGGCCTTCACCACTTCTTTCTGGTTTTCTTTAGTGGTTTTCTCCACTTCTTTTTTTGAGTTGGCCGACGAAGTACTCGGGGGCGTGGTCAAGCGATTTGGAGAAATACCGCTTATGGAATCAATCACTTGAATCACCACCTTTCTTTATCTAATTTAATCTTTTAACCCACTATCATTATCGACAATCCACTCTAAAGCTTTAGCTCCTGGGAAAATACC
>CAZXSQ010000078.1:6564-15342 GCA_964643335.1 uncultured bacterium | reverse complement strand
ACCTTATATTAAAAAGTAACTGAAAAATCTTTAAATTGACCTGTAGATTCAAACCAATCCACATCGACTGCGGATACATGAGACAAGGAAGGCCCACTTTCCAACACTTTTATAAACTTTTTCAAATCCGGCTCATTTCCTTCAGCAGTAACCTCGACTCTTCCATCACCTCGATTTCTCACCTCACCTACCAATCCAAATGATTTTGCCTGCCTTTCTGTAAAAAAGCGAAAGCCAACTCCCTGGACACTCCCACTGACCAGGGCATGTATTCGTTTTTTCTGACTCATAATTTAACTCCACCAAACCGTTCCTTTAAAGCCACAAGTCCTATGCCGCCAAAAGCACATACCCAAGGCATAATTGGATGACTAAAGCGTATACAAGCATAGGATAACGTATAAATAGCACAAAAATATAAAATAACCAGAGAGGGCACTATAATCACCCGGTTTCTTTTCCAGCCATAATAAAATCCAACGCCCACCAATAATAAGTAGATACTTTGAAGAGGAATGGTTGCCCATATAAATCGCTCAGAAGCCGGGATAAACCAAAATCGAAAAAATTTCTTTACGAAAATAATTACTGCTGTTGAGGGATCGGACAATATCTCCTTGACACCTTTTTTGTATAGAAATATATTCATATCATGTCTATTATCGATAAATTCACTTGCTTCTTTGTTATACTGACCCAACTCTGCTTCCCACAAATATCTCAAATTACCCTCCCATTTTCCTTCAGTTTCTTGATTATTGCCTATCCAGAATTCCTTCCCACCTCTTGAATCAAATAAATAAAATTCACCGAGTATTACATGATTTCTAACCCCCCATAAAAGAACAAAAAAGATCACGGGTAATAAAAAGACAATAGAAATAGTAACAGCCCTTTTAACAGCAAAGACTAAAAACAGACAGAATACAAAAATCAATGGAACTATTTGAAATGCAGGATTAATGTATAAAAACAACACAGTAAAAATTGAAAGTATAAATGAGTTTCGTATGCTTGGATTTTGCAACAAATAAACTGCACTAATTATCCAAAATGCTAAAATAGTACCTTGAATTATTTCCGAATTCATCAAAGGACTTCGATAAACAGCAAGTGGATAGAGAGAATATAAAATCCCTGCGCCGAATGCTGATTTGGAATCAAAATATTTTCGAATAAACAAAAATATACATGATAACGTAACAATATCCAATAAAACATTCCAGAATTCAATCACATAAACGCTATTTATTAGAGGAATATTTGTAAAAAAAGCAATTAAAGCTGGAATTAAAGGCATGCGGGTTAAATGATTTTCAGAAAAAAGATAATCACCTTCCTGAAAAGATCGCGCAATTTCTAAATAACCATCACCATCTATTAAAATCCAAGTATCAAAATTATTTAAATGAAAAAATACTATATAACTTACACGCAAAGCAAATGCAAACAAAATTAGGATAAGAAAACGTTTTGACATGATTTTATTATCTTTTTTGAAGTAAAATATTTAACGAAAGAGATTGTATTTGAGTATGAACCAAATGGCAGCTATCCCGTCTTTCCAGGTAATTTTTTTTCCTTCGGAATAGTCCCGCCCATAATAGGAAATGGGAACCTCATAGACACGGCATCCCATTTTCGCTACTTTAGCGGTCAATTCTGGTTCCATCCCAAAACGATGGGCTTCAATCCTTAAGTTTTTAATTACACTGCTTCGAAAAGCTTTATAACAAGTTTCCATATCCGAGAGATTGAGATTGGTCAACATATTGGAAAGCAAAGTTAAAAACTTATTCCCGGCATAATGCCAAAAATAAAGTACCCGCTGTTCAGGACCGATAAAGCGCGATCCATATACCACATCAGCCTTATTCATCTTAATCGGTTTAATCAGCCGGGCATAATCTTGAGGATCGTATTCCAAATCCGCATCTTGAATAATAACGATATCCCCATTAACCTCTTGCACACCGGTGCGAATTGCTGCTCCCTTCCCCATATTTATATCGTGATAAATGATCTTGACATTGTCTAGGTTTAAAGTTTGGAGATAATCCCGGGTTCCATCCGTAGAGCAATCATCAACAATGATCAGCTCTTTGGGTGAGTTTTCTTTTAAAACCAGATCAATTATCTTATCGATCGTATTTTTTTCATTGTAAACCGGCATGACAACCGATAGAAGCATAAGAATTAACCCTTATCTACAGTTTGTTGAAGACCAACATGATCCATAAAAGAAACATGAAAATACAGAATGCTGAAATAAATTATAAAGATCAACAATAGTCAGGCAAGTATTATGAAACCATACATCTTTTATATAACCATCTTTAAATCAATTTTATATCAGTCATGGCTATCAAGAGGTAAAAGAATGGTGAATGTAGCACCATGTGGATCATTCTTGGAAACAAACACTTTTCCTTTATGTTCCTCCACCATTCTACGAGTCATGGGAAGCCCCAATCCCGTACCTCTTTGTTTAGTTGTATGAAAAGCTTTGAAGATATTTGAAAGCTGGCTTTCTGGAATCCCGCAACCTGTGTCAGAAATATTTATCGAAAATTGATTTTCTTGTTTAAATAATTCTACCGTGATCGTTCCTCCTTCAGGAGTGGCGTCTAAAGCATTTAGCAAAAGATTTAAAATGGCTTGTTCAATGCGCTCACGATCGATTGAAATTTCAAGATCATTCAGGTTGATTTTTTTCTTGATCTGGACTCGCTGCTGCCGAATTCGATGACGTAACAACCGAAGTACACGATCAATAATGACTTCAATATTTTGCTTTTGTCGATCCAATGGGCGATTGCGCGCCATGTGAAGCAAATCTTTAACCAATAAATTCAAATCGCTGATTTTTTGTGATACCACATCCAGGTCATGTTCAAAATCTTCCGGTTTCGGTGGTGCAGATTTCCATGAGTGAATTAACATATTGATTACAGCAAGTGGATTTCGAATTTCATGCGAAAGACCCGCCGCAAGTTCACCGAGGGTTGAAAGTTTAGCGGATACCTGGAGTTGTTCTTCCATTGACATAATCTGCTCATGGACTCTTACATTCGTTATGGCAATGGCGGCATGATTGGCAAAAGTCTGTAATAGTTCGATTTCTGATCGCTGCCACCGGCGAGGTACAGCTGAATAAATATTCAATACCCCCAAAACTGATTTCTGAAAAGAAATCGGTGCCGCTAAAAGCGAATAGACTCCTTCACGCTTGGCATAATCACGGTGCAGATAAAGAGGTTCGTTAAATAAATTCTCCAATTGAATTACTTGATTGTCACGAACGACTTTTCCTAGAATGGATCCTTCTACAGGAACATTGGGTTTGTCTATATACTCAAGACTACATCCATAGGCGGTTACCATTTCCAATTCCTTTTTGTCTTCATCGGCTAACATCAAGGAACTCATTTTGGCACGAAACAAAATAGTGGCTTGCTCGACCACGCTTAATAAAACACGATCCAAATCGAGAGAGGCGGATATTGTCCCTGCAATGTGAAATAATACAGATAGTGGACGAGACTTTTCCGCAACGAGAAAATCAACCCAACCATGAAAAAAATCTCTCGAAAAATTTTGTACGGAAGCATATAGAGCTTCATAAGATTTGGCCTTGCTTTCAAAGTAACAATGCACGACAGCACCGATCACATTTTCTCCGCTTGTAATAGGGACTGCGACCAGATGTTCTTTTTTACCGATTACCGATTCTCCAGAAAAAGAAAAGGGAGCCGGAGCTTCATGGATATGGCGGACAGTATCCATATCATTAATCTGATTTCTCCAATATCGATCACTATTCTTGTTGTCACCGTTTACAACGCACAAAACAAGCCTATCCAATTTTGGATAGGCCAGGTAATAAAGCGCAGATTGATTGGCCCCACTTTCGAGATGTATTTTCTCTAATATTTCCTCTGGTGTTTTTAATTCAGACATGATTAAATATTTTACAATGCATGTTATATAAATCCATCTTGAAGAGTTTCAGATTAATTATTTAATTGTAACAAAAGAACTATATTATAGGTTGACTACTTAAAAAATTTCCAATCAACATAAACAGGGTTAAGACCATGGAAAAACCGTATGATTTTAATGTGGATATCCCAAATGATGACCGTTTTTGGGCTTCTTGCTGTCATTTATCCGCTTTTGCGGGTTTCTTTTTGCCGTTCATCGGGCATTTCGTTGCTCCTATTATAATCTGGCTGTTAAAGCGCCATGATTCCGAATTTATCGATAAGCAAGGAAAAGAAGCCATGTGTTTTCAATTAAGCGTTACTCTGTATGGAATAATTGGCATACTGCTCATTCCGTTCCTTATTGGCTATTTTCTTCTATTAATACTTTTTATGTTCTGGATTGTGCTTGTTATTGTCGCCGCTATAAAAGCCAATGACGGCCTTAATTTCCGTTATCCTCTTTGTATTCATTTTGTCTAGTATATTTATATTATGAATCGAATTTTACAATAAAAAACTTGATTTAGGGTGAGAAACAAATATGAGTAAGCATACCTTTTTATATTTAATCATCTCGATAATATTTTGTATTTTAACCGCCTCCGCACAAAACAACCAAGAATTAATCCATTCTCAGAATCAACGAAACAACGAATACGCAAACAAACTTGAAAACTATTTCCGCCATGTTCTGGTAGAAAAATATCCGGAACGATCCAGCCAGATGTGGCAGCGAGATTATTCGAGTCAAGATCAATTTTGGAAAAGTGTTGAACCTCAGCGTGAAGCATGGCGTAAGATATTGAATCCTCCCGACCTACAAGTAACCGGGAAATTAAAAAAAGATTTATACTCTCCTTTACAAGAAATACAAGCTGAATGGGTTTCACTACCGTTGAACATGTTACAAGCCGAAGCAGTGTTCGCCATTCCACAAAATGCCACCCCACCTTTGCCCTTAGTGATTGCACAACATGGTATTGGAAGTACTCCCGAAAGAATATTTGGATTGACAGATGAAGGGAATTATTATCATCGATATGGATGTGAGCTATTGAAAGCAGGTTATGCAGTCCTAGCGCCATTTAATCTTCGGTCTGTGGAAAAGCGCAATCAGATTGAACGATTGGCACGGCTGGCTGATACCACATTACCGGGTATTGAATTCATCCGCATGCAGCGATTGCTGACAGAAATCCTTAAAGATGACCGAATCGATAAAGAACGTGTTGGCATGTGGGGATTAAGCCTGGGAGGGATGGCTACCATGTTCTGGACCCCCCTCGAACCAAGAATCAAGGCAGCAATTGTTGCAGCATGGTTTAATCACCGGACCAACAAAATGGTCATTCCGGATGAGCGATACAGTTGTTTTCTTGAAACGGAGGAGGAACATGCTTTTTTCCGTGGCTGGCTGACATGTTTTTCGGATTATGATCTTGTCAGTTTAATCTGTCCAAGGCCTTTATTAATTCAATCCGGCAAACAAGACCGCATAGCCTGGTGGCCACAAATCATCGAAGAATTTGCCCGATCAATGATCCATTATGAACATTTGGGTATAGAAGACCGCATCGATCTGGACCTGCATGATGGAGGACATGAAATTCGCGTGGAAACGGGTATACAATTTTTAAATAAGTGGTTGAAACCTATTAATATTCACTCAAAAGAACAGGATAATACAACAGATAAAACAAATAAGAAGTAATAACTGAATATCTATAAGCACTATTGACGATGATCATTTTCAAGAATAGCAAACCGGTCTTGTATGCTGAATGTGAAGATAACATCTAAATCACCATCGTTGTCATGATCGAACAGGTTTAAAACATAATCCTCTCCATCCAAAAAAGTAGGATCTACAATAAATGATTTTCTATCCACGAATTGCAAAGGAGAAGAACCACAAGCAATAATCAAAGCAAGTCCATCCTGGCTTCTATGTATAGCGGCCAGGTCTATATGGCCGTTAAGATCGAAATCTGCAACATCGACTGTATCCACAATCCCAGGTGGAAATGGAGAAGTTTCGCCTGAACGTTCAAAAGTCCCATCTCCCTGCCCTTCAAATAGTTGCACTGCACCACTGAATAACAATACACCAAGGTCAAGTATGCCGTCATCACTCAGATCATGGAAAAAGGCATCTTCGGGGGTGTTTCCTTCAAAATTCAGGTCTGTACGATGAGAATCCACGAAACGGAATCGCCCATCGTCATTTCGATATATATCAACTTTGTTTTGACCACTTAATGAGCGGATTCCTATCAGAAAATCCAGATCATTGTCATTATCGAAATCCTTACCTTTCAAGAATCGGCTGGTTCCATTTAATGATATGCTGCTACGCAACTGAATTCTGTCATAGGTCATATCAAAGACCAGGATTGAATCGCTAGTTCGAACAATAGCACCAATCTGTTCATTCGTAATCCTACCAACTGCCAGAGCTTGTATTCTGGAACCTCTTGTCACTTCAAATAAATGAGGAAGCGTTTCATCGCTTAAATCAAACTCGGGGCCATCAACAAAGCTGAAATCATCCGAAGCAAGAAACACACGAAGCGTTTGTTCATCAATGTTCAACGCTACGATATCCGACTTTGAATCATTATTGATATCTGCCATTCCTATGTTCGTTACGCCAAATCCAGCATCAATTGAGTAAGCCAAAAAGAATTGTCCTTCGTCATTATGGTATATATCAATGGTTCCTTCGACATAATGGGCCACCATTAAATCTGTGAATGAATCATCATCATAGTTGTAAAGTAATGAATCCATTGGGCCTGCTTGACTGCTAAAGTAAGGCAAACGGCTAAATTGAAAAGCATCGGCGCATGAAATCACCGGTTCGGGTGTCGGTGTGTGCGTCGCGGTTGGTACAAGTGTTGGTATGGGTGTATCGGTAAATGTTGCGGTTGGCGTGGGGGTATTTGTCGGTACGGCGGTCTGTGTTGGTGTAAAAGTGAATGTTGGACTGTTAGTCGGTGTTAACGTAGGAGTAGACGTCTTTGTTGGAGTATTCGTCATAGTATTTGTCGGTGTATTTGTTGAGCTAGGTGTTAACGTCGGAGTTGGGGTAAAGGTTGGCACTTGGGTCGGCGTATTGGTGAAAGCCGGTGTGGGAGAAGGTTCTATTGTAGGAGTTTGTGAAGGTGAAGGTGTTGACGTGAACGTAAAAGCCGGGGTTTGTGTATTGGTGGCGGTATATGTCGGTGTCGGGGTAAACGTAAATGACAGGGTTTAAGTCGGTGTAAACGCCGGCTTAGGAGTTCCATCATACATCTTCAGAGTTCGAACCGCTGTAAATGGAATGTTTACAGGACCAAAAGGAGGATTTTCTGAAGCAAAAACAGTAAACGTGGTGTCTTCATGAATTACAATTCGGTCTATGCCATCCGGTACGTCTTTAATCGACCATTGAATCGTTCCTTCACCTTTTTTTCTATAGATTAAATCGTTTAAAGAATAGGAACTATGATAAATTTCACCTGAACTAAGAATGATAGGAGGAATTTCATAAAAAGATCGAATCAAAAAAGAAGAGACTTTTACCCGAATGCTTTGTGTAACCGCTGGATGCTCATCATCAGAAACCTGGAGGACTATTGGATCATATACTCCAGGTGTAGAAATGGGTCCTGAAGAAAGATACTTATCCGATACTATTGTAAAAGGCAAACCTTGATTTTCCGTGATCATCCATTTCAGTTCATTTATTGGTGTATCCGGATCTAAAATATAGTCATTCAAGTTAAGTATTTTCTCTTTTCCTTCATCCATCAATAAACGTATATCAGGGACTTCTTTAATAAACCTTGGTGGAGCCGGTGTTGGAGTGGGTGTCAGTGTTGGTGTGTATGTTGGAGTTGGTGTAAAGGTGGGGGTTGGAGTATTGGTTACAATATCTTCTTCTTTTGTAGCGTGCAAAATCTTGGAGGGACTGGATATTCCCCACCGTGTAATTGAAATATAGCGGCCTATATAATCACCCTGAATAGTAGGATATAAGAAAAGACGGGTTCCCAAGGAGAGAGTAACATCAAACCCTTTTCCCGGATCGGTTACACCATCTCCATCCAAATCAAACCAATCCGATGGTGAAACCAGTGGGTCATATAGATTAAGACCATCAGAGAACAATCTTTCAGGGAAATTTCGGCGCTGATCGTCTTTCCAAGGAGAAACAATAAAATCAAAAAA
The DNA here is from genome assembly GCA_964643335.1 of uncultured bacterium. GTDB lineage: Bacteria > Hinthialibacterota > Hinthialibacteria > Hinthialibacterales > Hinthialibacteraceae > CAZXSQ01. The sequence continues at coordinate 7,144 of CAZXSQ010000078.1, read as the reverse complement.
CTCACTTCCCTCGAAATTTACTTCAACAAAAATACTTTCTTCAGTCGTGGACGACGAAATTTCATTGAAAACAACATATTGTGTCGGTGCACTTAAAGAAGCCCCACCGATTGCCGCATAATTATCGATTCCCGTCTCATCTTGATCCGAGGGGGGCATTTTAGTGCTGATATACCGGCTAAGTTCAATGGGGGCAATCTGTTGATCAGTTCTGAACTCATATTCTTGAGTTAAAACAAAGGTATCTTCTTCTCCAATGTTTAAACGCTGCGTCAGATCAACATCAATCTCACCTAATTGAAATTGGCTGGACAAAGAGTTATCCGGATTCCTGTATAGTTCTGTGACAGGATATCTTTCACCAGGCAATACATCCAAAGAGGTCAGGAATCGCTCGTCCGGATGATAGAATAAAGCCGAATTATATACTGTTGATTTTGTTTCTTCTTCAAAAAAAATTTGAAACCGGGCACCAGATGGTGTACCTAAACTTTGATCCCCAAAGCTCCCATAACCATCAACACGTATTTGTAAAGCATGAGTAGCGTTACTGATTTCAAGAATTTCCAATTCAGCGGGA
>CAZXSQ010000078.1:0-6554 GCA_964643335.1 uncultured bacterium | reverse complement strand
ATTCTTTAATTGTATATCTTTCTGGTAAAGAATCGTCTCCCTCCTGATGAAGCCTAACTCGTTTAGCTCCTGGTGAAACCAGAAAAATATTTAATTCACTTGGATCAGGATGATCTATATCGATTTTTACAGACATTTCCGCAATGACTTCATCCTGATTGAGTACTAAAGAAAAAGACAGCGGAATCCCTGGGGGGGAAATTACAGCAGGACCATCAAAACGGTCACTGATTAAATTGCTGTTCTGACCAAATGAAACGTGAACATGAAAAATAGAAATACACAAAACAAGCAAAGAAGCAATTATTTTAAAATGATGCATACAGTCAATCCATGCAATCATAGAATATCTTTTTCACCCTATTAGTATATCGTAAACATATTTTATTGCCCCAATTAATTCGTTTCGACATCGTTTTTGGAAATTCCAACATGTTTTTTTGAGGGTCCATTCTTATGTGATCCAAGTAAAACATCCCAAATAACCTGTGAATATATTTCACTTTTCAAACGTTGTCCTTGATTATTTAAATGAACATTATCTACAAACCAATCGGTATGCCTTCGCAGCAAATGATGAGTCGCAGCAATCGGTACATTAAATTCTTCAGCCAATTCTCTCTTGCATTGATTATTTTCTTCAATCATAATGCGTAATCGCTTGTCGCATTTCTCATCATTATAGGGCAGAGGAGCCAAGATGATTTCACCCCCTGTCGATCGGACAAGAGTAATCAAATGAAAAACATTACGCCTGAAAGGTTCGATTGTTTCAGGAAGAGGCATTATATTCAATATCTTCTCCCTTTCACAACGTTGGATCACCAGGTTTTGTAATTCAAAGCCGAATTTCCCCTGTTTCCTGAGTAGGAACACCATAAACCAACTATATTGAGATAATTTTCTCTCAAGAAAACTGCTTCCTTCATTCCAAGACTTGCGGTAATGTGCGTAGTCCGGTTGATAATTGGGCCAAATCCGAGGAGGAGCGTCGTTCACACCGTGATGTAAAATAACGATATCAGGGGAAAAATCAGAAACCCGATTAATATAATTGATAGTGGATTCCATGCTGGTCCATCCCTCACAACCAAAATCCATTATTTCGAAACGATAATCATTTGGACGTTTTTCTAATTCACTTTCTAAAAAACGTGGGTATTTCTTCATGGTGGTCGAACCACCGAGGCATGCAATTCTGATAGTTCCCTCTGGTTTTTCGAATTCAAAAAGTTGATTCCCGATTTGAATGCCGTTTTTTTCATACACGGTATCGGTTCGGACATAACTTAAATACGGATGGGGTTTGAAACGAATTAAACTATCATCACGCCCCACATTCATCATATAATTTTGGATATAGTTGGCTTCTTTAGGATACCAGTGTTTGAGAACAATTCTGAACGTCAACTCAAAGGCCATCAAGGACACGGTTGAAACGGCGACGACTAGCGAGAGATTGATGATGTAAGGATGTTTATGGGCAAATTTTCTAAAACGATTTTCTTTCATCGAACGAACAATTTTCAAACTTTTTAATCCTTATCTTGTACCCGTGTAACCTAACGATTGGAGATGTGAAACAAACGCCTCGTCATCAATTTGCATACTTTCTATCTCGACTTCTTCCATTGCGCTTACATCCGGGATATCTTTCAATATTTCACGTAATGAAGGCGGCGAAACCCGTTTTTTCAGAACATTCATTATAGCAATAACACGTTTAAAAAATAATGAATTATTTAGATATTCTTTTTTTACAAATACATGGTCCTGGTTTTTTTGCAGCCATTGCTTCAATTCCTCTTCTGTAGGAATACGTTTTTTGCCAGCTAAATGTTCTACTCTCTCAATACTTTTTTTCAAACGAACATCGGCGGAATCAGAAGGTAAGGGATCATATTTGGCTTTGTCTTCATCTGTGATGTTTGCTTCTGAAGTCCAATAAAAACATCCTACCGGATTAAGTTCATTTGGATCTTTTTCTAAATCAAAAATCCATACCCGATCGGGATATTGTTGAAAATCTTCATGGCTCTCAGTTCTGCGTAATTCCCAAATAACCTTATATCGATTGTCCCATGCGGCTATATCCTTATAGAACAAACCATCAGATGAAATTATTCTTTTCCCAGGCAAATCCGCATTCTCCCACAATGGTTTTAGTGACTTACCATGAAAAGTACTTTTTGCTAGATAATGGCCAGTTTCACCTAAAACATCTAAAATAGTTGGTGCGATGTCGATTCCAGTAACCATCGATTTAATTCGCTTTCCTTGGGGAAGTTTTTCAGGATAGTAAAAAATCAGTGGTACTTTGGTATCAGTTTTAAATTGGGTGGAATGATCAAAATACAAGCCATGTTCTCCGAAACTCTCACCGTGATCCGCTGTGAATACAATTAATGTATTATCCAATATTTTTATACGTTTTAGTGCCTCTAATAATCTACCGATTTGTGAATCTGTATAAGTAATCTCAGCGGCGTATTCTTTTTTGAAATACTCCAAATCAGTATAAGGCTTTAACCATGCCATTCCCTCTTCAGACCATCCTTTGTTGAATTTCACATTTTCCATAGAATGATGCTCTGTACTAGTAGGATCGCCATCGTAATACATTTTGTGATATTGATCTGCTGCTTCGTAAGGAGCATGAGGATCGTAATAATGCAGCCAAAGGAAGAAGGGATCATCATGAACATTTTCCAACCATTCAATAGCTCCACTGGTAGCCGTAGAGGCTCCTTTAGTTAATAAATAAAATGATCGGGCATTTTTTTCCAGCCAACGGTTATTGATCTGATCCCAGTGATCGAACCACTTATCAAAACCTGAGTAGCGATTATCAAAGTGATATACACTGACAACAGCCCCGGTTTTATAGTTCAACTCTTTCATAATTTGCGGGAGACGGGGAATTCCGGAAGCAAAATTATAATCATTCCCGATAACACCATGTTCAAAGGGTCTCAGTGAGGTCAATATAGATGCATGGGATGGGTTGGTCGTATAGGCGGCAGAATAAGAATTTTCGAATAAAATTCCATTGGAAGCTAATTGATCAATATGTTCAGTATGAATCCACTCATTGCCATAACAGCCCAGATAATCGGATCGAAGGGTGTCTACTGTAATCAAAACAATATTTGTTTTATTCGTATTCCTATGTTGAGCTTCACGGCCTTTTGATATTAATTTTGGTGATCCCCATACTGCCCAATCAGCATTTCTGTCATTAGAGGTAGAAGATTTACCCGGAAGGGTTTCAAAAACAAATTGAGCTTCTTGACCACTAAGATTTTTATTCAATTGAACTCTTTCATCAATCCACTTTCTGTCTTCTTTATTATTTTTTGGATCGATATATTTTGAATAAACTTCTTTCTTTTTCCCATTATTGATTGCCGTTATGCGAAATAAAACTCCATCACCATTCATATTCCAGCATTCTGGCCTTAAAGCAATCGAAAAAGTTAAATAGGCATCTTCACCAACAAATATGTGATTGAAAATAATCTTACTGCTTGAATGTTGAAATATTCCCCAACGCCATTCATCATTCACTTTTTGGAAAGTTGGAAGTATATAATTCGGTTGAGATTCAATAATTTGCGTTTCGGGACTATCTAATAGATGCAAAAAGTCTTGTTCTACCTCACAACGAATTGTTTGTGAAATGGGTGATTGATTGGTTTGTTTATTGTTACACCCTAATGTGAGAACTAATATACAAATGATTAAAAAAAATTTTATTTTATTTCTAAATCTTCTTTCTTTTAAAACAGTATCCAACATAATATTCTTTCAAAAAAGAGTTTCATTAATAATAAATTATATATATTCTTTTGAAAAAGAAAAAGGGCGGGAGAACCTCATCCCGCCCTTCTTATTATTAGTTTGTACTACTATCAGTTGCTGGAAACAGGTGAATCAGTATTTCCTGAGGCAACGAACAATGCGCCACTTGATGGAGCGAAGCCTGCGGTGTAAGCAGGTACTCCGTCAGCTGGTGCGCCGAAACTAGTATCATTTCGTGGAGTAATCGGATTACCAGCCTCTAGTCTGACTCTACTCCAGCCACTAACCGCTGTGCCGTCGTAAGCGATCTTTATAATCACATACTGATTCAACGGGGCGGGTAGCTGGGCTTCAACATCCATTCCATCAACTGTATACAATGCTCCGGTTCCTACGACCATTTCTTCACCGTTTGCCGGGTCACCATCGAATTCTCCAGCAGCAAGACTCATTGCTCCTGATGGATTAACCTCTTCTCTGAAGACATTGAAGATATAGCCAGCTGGATACTGAATACCATTGAATTCTCCATCGGCATCATATTGTGGCTGCAAGACACTCATCAAGTTGATTGGTTCATCGGCAATGTGTCTTGAACCATCATCGCCTGTGCTTGCAACAACAATTTCTTCATTTCCGTCTCCATCAAGGTCTGAGGTCTCGATTTCAATACCACCACGGCCTCTATATCTCGCCTGGAGGAATCCGTTCAAGCCGGTCACTCTATTTACAATTCCAGCAATACCGACTCCTTGAGTCTGTGAGATTTCAAGGACATTGAATATTGTCTGTGAAAGCGTGCTGTATGTATGACCAACGATCAACTCATCAATACCGTCCTTATCAAGATCAGCAGCCTGTAAGGTCACGCCACCACTTGCGTTTTGGACATATTCAGCACCTTCGAATGCCATGAATTGTCCAACAACTGCATAACCCTGTGGTGCAGGCTGACCTGTATACTGGAAGAGCCTGATTGTCTGTTTACCACCAACACCTTGTGCGACTGCGATCTGTGGTGTAGGTGAATCGATGAAGTTACCAACAGCCGCTCTCAATTCACCACCATTGTACTGTACCGCAAGACCGTCATCACCTTGTGGGAAGGCCTGGAATGGATGACCAATACCTAACTTGGTGACCGTGTCACGCGGGATAACAATGTTGGGTAATGTTGCATCTTCAACGATTGGTCCTAGTGTACTGACTACGTCAACATTTGTGTCGTTATCCAGGTTACCGGTAGCAACATAAGCCGCACGATCAGTTCCACCGCCTATCTTTTCGGCGAAGGTCAACGGTTCACCTCTGAATCCTCTCAGGTTTCCATTAACGGGCACATCAGCATCCGGATCCACATTGCGTACGATAATTGCAGTCGTTCCACCCTGACCGGCTGAGATAACGAGTTCGTCGATTTCAGCTTCCGGTGGAGGTGTAACAACAGGAACAGTGACAAAGTACGTTTCTGTTCTTGAAACAGGCGTTGTATCGGTCGCACTGAACATAATCGTTGCTGTTGCCTGTTCCGGAGGAACTGTTGACGGTATGTTCAGTGTCAATTGTGCCACAACATATGAAGCCTGAATGTCGGTCACTGTAAACGTACTGGTGTAATCAGTTGCATCTATTACCTGCGCCGATGGGAACTGGACGGTTTGTCCATCCGGATCCTGTGCACGGAAGTTAAATACTACCGTCTGCGATACATCGGCATCCACAGATTCACCATCATCAATGGCTTCAGGGGCACCACCAGCAACACTGACAGTCGTTGTAATAACTGGCGGCTGACTTACGTTGGTTACATCCACTTCGACTGATGCTGAATTAGTAATTGCATCACCAACCTCGGGTGCATTCGTTACATTGAAATCAATGTCGAATGGATCATCCGGATTATTCTCAATCGGGATGTCCGCGAAATCTATCGGAGGTGTGTATTCAACGGTAGCATCCAATACTCCGTCAGCAGACACAGTAACAAGACTGTAATTATCTGATGTTAGTACCGAAGCCGGTGCGACAACATCTAAAGAAATTTCAGCATCACCGGCGTCTTCTGCATGGATTACTACCTGTAGCTGTTGTTCTTCAGGTACCTCTACAGTATCTCCGTCACTTGCACCCTGCTCAACTGCATTCACCTTGGTGGATACAATCTCAATTGCAGGTGTAGCGGGCTGTGCCGTTACATTCACCAGTAGCCGTGTATTATCCAACGCTGAATGCATGCCGTCATTGGCTGTAGCGTCCAGGACAAAGGTTGCTGATTCATTTGTACCGGACACGGCAAGATAACCAGGTTCAAATGTAAAGGTTGCTTGTCCTTCTACCGTCTCGGAAACTTCAAAGGTACCCACAGCATTTTCATCCGTTAGAGCGGTTCCTGTTGCTCCCATTGTGATAGCACCAAGATTAGCATCAGAAGCAGTGAGAACTACATCTAATGTCTCGCCTTCAGCAATGGTTACCTCTCTTACATCAACCGCTGCGGCTGTTTGTAAACCAGTAATCGTTGCAGAGACTGATGTTACATCATCAACTTCAACACCGGCAGATGATGTGAGTGTTGCGTCGAAGATTGATGCAAACAGTGCGGGCTGATTGATATTGATAATGTGCTGGTTACCTTCTACTTCATTGTTCAGATTATCGATTGCAGATGGTGTTGCAGCAAACTGGAACGGACCTGCTGTCGACAACAGCGGTTGAATCTGCAGATCAAGCGTTAACGTTTGCGGAGCAGTCAA
>CAZXSQ010000077.1:0-17847 GCA_964643335.1 uncultured bacterium | reverse complement strand
TTCAAGAGGTTTTTTTGTAAATCGCTGTTTTGAAGAAATAAACCTCTCAAGTCCCGATACCGTTTTGGAAATTCACGAACAATATGCCCAGGCAGGATCTCAAATACTCACGACCAATACCTATGGCAGTAACCGCGTGCATCTTAAATCATTTGGTCTTGAGGAAAAAACTGAGGAAATAAACAAAAAAGGTGTCGAACTGGCCAAGAAAGTGGCAGGGGAACATATCTATGTGGCCGGTTCGATTGGTCCTTTTCCCGGCTATTCTGAATCGGATGAAGACCGGGATACCATCCGTGAAGCTTATAAAGAACAAGCACTTTTCTTGAAAGAAGCTGGGATCGATTTGTTGCTTTTGGAAACATTTCGTTCTTTGGATGAGTTGGCACTTGCCTATCAAGGCGTGACAGAAGTAAGTGGTGATCTCCCAGTTATTCCTTCCATTTCCATCGAAGTCTTTTCGGGAGACAATGCAATTTCTCATGCTCGGCTTGTCAAAACAGTTTTCAGCTGGAATTCAAAATTCTTGGGATTGAATTGCGGCGGTGGGCCTCCGGAAATGCTGGAAGAACTCCCCCTGATTATTGGTGAATCAGAGAAACAGCTCAAAATATCCGTCATGCCGAACGCCGGTTTACCAAAAATTGTTGAAGGCCGCACTTTATATATGGCTTCCCCTGAATACATGGCGGAATATACACGCCGTTTTGTTCAGAAGGGAGCGTCCATAGTCGGCGGATGCTGTGGTACGACTCCGGAAATGATCAAAGAAATGCATTCTTTTCTGCAATCCGTGCAACCCGGTCGATCGATTCACATCCAACCTGTTACGGAAGAAAAAGAAGTTGAAACATTTGAACCGATACCATTGAAAGAACGGTCTCCATTTGGAAATGTTCTTGGAGAAAAATTTGTAATTTCCGTTGAACTTGATCTTCCAAAAGGATTGAACGTAGAGAAATCTGTTCAAGGCGCCAAGTTCCTTTATGAAAATGGCATCGACGCTGTGAATATAGCCGATGGCCCCCGTGCATCCGGACGCATGTCACCAACCGCTCTTTCTTTATTGGTTCGGCGTGAAGTTCCTATTGAGACAATTGTTCACGTCTGCTGCAGAGACAGAAATCTATTGGCCCTGCAAATGGATATTATTAGTGCACATACTTTGGGATTGCATAATTTAATGCTTATTACCGGTGATCCACCCAAAATGGGCAGCTACCCTGATGCAACTGCTGTCTTTGATCTGGATGCCATTGGTCTCGTCCAGAGCGTCAATTTATTGAATCATGGACTTGATTTCGCCCATCGCCCTCTAAAAGGACAAACTTCTTTCGTTTTGGGTGCCGGTTGTAATCCCGGTGCTCCTGATCTCGACTTGGAAGTCCGGCGTTATGAGGAAAAAGTGAATGCCGGTGCAGAATATGTATTCTCGCAGCCGATCTACGATCCTGAACTGTTGGAAAACTTTTTGAAACGGATTAAACACGTCAAGCCCATTCCTTTTTTCGTGGGGATTTTACCGTTGGCAAGTTCAAAAAATGCGGAATTCCTTCACAACGAAGTTCCTGGGATGCAGGTTCCCGACGAAATACGTGAGCAGTTAAGGCTTGCTCCCTCCAAAGAAGAACAACGTAAAGTTGGGATTAAAATCGCCGGTGAAGCGCTTAAAGAAGCCGCCCGTCATCCAATGATCAAGGGAGGATATATCTTTCCTCCATTCGGACGCTATGCCAGCATTCTGGATGTTCTCGAACTGGCGGAGGTAAGATAAAGCGCTATGTTTATACACCTCTCATCGTGGGTGGCCATATAAATTTGTGCAGCTGCAATTGCAGGCGTACAGCCACCTTTTCAGCCAATATCCAATTGGCTAAATCCAATGGACTTATTTCATTGAAACCCGGTGAAAATAGAATTTCATGTTTCTGAAATAAGTCATGCTTTTCGCAGACTGAAACTGACCAGTCAAAATCCTCTTGCGAGCAAATTACGAATTTGATCTCATCCTGGGATGTGAGCCAATCAAGATTCGACCAGTTATTTCGATGGGACATCTGGCTGGATGGGGTTTTGAAATCGATGATCTTTACCACTTCGCTTGGCAATGGTTGTATGGAAAAGGCTCCGCTGGTTTCAATCAGGACTGTTGAACCCAAACCAAGCAATGTTCTGCATAATTCAGGAGTTTCTTCCTGTTCCAACGGTTCACCGCCTGTGATCTCCACGAGATCGCTGCCGAGTTCTTTTACTTTGTTGATTATTTCTTTCAGTAAAATGGTCTCACCGGAGTTTGGATTCAAGGCATATCCTGTATCACAATACGTGCAGCGCAGCGTACATCCCGCGGTTCGCACAAACGTGCACGGCAATCCGGCATAAGTGGATTCGCCTTGAATGCTGCGAAATATTTCGGATATTATCATGGCTATTCCCAGTAACTGGCACAGGCGTCCGGTGACTCCCATATGGTCACTTTATGGGGTTTCGGAACGTTTTCGGGCATGTTTTTGCCTACTTCGGTGTAGAACCAACGGGCGAGATTTTCGGAAGTAGGATTTAGCCGGTCAAAAGGCTGGACATTGTTGATGACGCTGTGATCCAGTTTGTCGATCAGGCCATCCAACGCTTTTCCGATATCCAAAAAATCAATCAGTATGCCGTTGGCCGCCAGTTCTTTCCCTCGGAAACTGATAGCGACCTTCCAGTTATGCCCATGCAACTGGGCGCATTTTCCTTCGTAATCACAAAGATAATGTGCTGAACTAAATTCTCTGGTTACTGTGATTTCATACATGATGGATAAAATTATTGATTAGAAATGAGCTTCGTTTAAGAACTATTTTCTTTTTGTATACGAGTTTCAGATAAAGTTTTATCGAAACATTCAAACATTTTCAACTATTCCGATCATACATTTAAGATAACGTGATTCCGGCATAGAAAGAAGAATCGGATGATCCTGTGCCTGCCCGCGAATTTCCAAAATCCGAATCCACTTTCGTTCACGGGCTGCAGCATTTCTTATGGCTTGCAGAAACTCTTCTTCCCCAATGTGATACGAACAGGAACAGGTACATAATATGCCACGATCCCGCACCAAGTGAATCGCCTGCCGGTTTAGGTCCTCGTAACCACGCAGGGCTTTTTTCGCCTGTTTGGACGTTTTGGCGAAAGCAGGGGGATCAACCACCACAATATCAAACCGATTTTTCTGTTGGCGGGCTTCGGAAAGCCAATCGAAAGCGTTGGCTTCTACGCATTCCACATGCGAACTTAGTTCATTGAGTTCGGCATTTTTCCTGGCCAATCCAATAGCCGATTTGGAGCTATCGATGGCTACAGCCTTCTTCGCTCCTGCTTGTAAAAGTTTGAGTGACCACGCGCCTGTATAACAAAACAGGTCTAGCACTTCTGCATTATGAGCAAACCGTGCAAGAGCTAAACGGTTATCAGCCTGGTCAAAGAAATGTCCGGTTTTCTGCCCTTCCTTTACATCGACACAGAGGCGGAGACCATTCTCATCGATTTCAGTCACATCCACATTTCCAAACGGTATGCTGGTGTAAAGCGGTAGGCCTTCCAGAGATCGTTTTTCTGCATCATTTCGCAAAACAATTCCTTCCGGCACCATCACATTCTTTAAAGCTTCCAACAACTTTGATTTTAATTTTTCCATACCCGCTGTTAAAATTTGCACAGATAAAATCGAGCCGTAACGGTCCACCACAACACCCGGCAAATTGTCCGATTCGGCAAAAACCAAGCGATAGGAATTTCTATGCGGATAAATTCGTTTTCTAAATTCATAAGTGTCTTTTATTTTCTCTTCAAACCATTCAATGGAACCGGGTATTTCCTCAGGTACACGTGAAAGAATGCGCAGCGCGATTAAACTATGGGTATTGCAAGTTGCATAACCGATAAAACGATTGCTGTCATCATGCACAGTAACAAAGTCACCGGGTTCAATTTTATGTTGAAGCGGAAAGATTTCGTTACTGAATATCCAAGGATGGCCGCTTTTGACACGTTTACCGCTGCGAGGTTTTAAAGTTATGGTGGTAAAAGAAGAATTATTCATGTGTACTTTTTTGTTAGAAAAGAATAACGATACTACTCGAAAGTGATAAAAAACAACTATGGATATCTTGACTCGATGGGACACGTCACAACTGGAGCAATCAAAAAAAATACATGATCTCCTCCGAACTCCACCGGAAGAACTTGTTTCTATTTTACCCCCCATACTTGATAATATGGACACTGTATTACAAAAAAGACGGGAGTATATTGAAAACGCTATTGAGAGAAACAAGCTGGCCGAAGCAATGAAAACATCTCACCAAAGGAGAAAAGCTCCCCCATCGGCATTGACAAATATATCCCAATTGAAAGAAAACAATGCATTTCTCATCATTGCAGGCCAACAGCCAGGAATATTGACTGGTCCTTTATATACTTTTTATAAAATTATACATGCTATCGTACTCGCAAAGAATCTGACCGAAAACACACCGCATACTTTTTTACCCGCCTACTGGAATGCTTCTGAAGACCACGATTTTCAGGAAATTTCAACTCTATGGTGGCTTTCAACCAATAACACGTTGGAGTCCTATACCTGGCCTGGCAGCAATGATTCAAGAAGACCTTACTATTGTATTTCCCCGGATGAGTTTCCGCTTGATGAGCTAATTGAATGGATAAAAACCAATTTCCGCGAAACAGAATTCCTTGATCCAGTACTTGAAACCATTTCTGAATGTCATCAGCCAGCTGATTCGTATCCTGACTTTGTTGATGGATTGATTTGGCGGCTTTTTCCTGAATCCGGATTGATTATTCTCCGGCCCGATGATCCTTATGTATATGAAAATCAACGCACTTTGATGAAGGAGGAAATTGAGTCACCACGCCAAACATCGCACAATGTCTCCGAAACCGCCGAATTATTATCCCACTATGGGCACAAAATCAGTTTTCATAAACGAAAAGACCGCACTTCGTTCTTTTTGATAGAAAACCAAGCCAGAGTGCCTTTATTCACTTCAAATGGTTCTTTTGATGATGATCGAGGGAATACATACTCAGCCGATGATTTGTTGTTTCGTTTGGAACACAATCCACAGTCATTTTCATCCTCTGCGGTATTGAGACCGATTATTCAAGACGCCTTATTTCCCAATGTTGCCACGATTCTTGGTCCGGGTGAATTGGCCTATCACCTGCTTCTTCATTCAATCTATGAAACTCATGAAGTCCCGCGTCCTCCTCTAGTACCTCGCCTCGGTTTCACAATACTTGAAAACAGAGACCTGCGTTTGCTCGATAAGCATGAACTGAATCCCATGGACCTTCGCCAAGATCCTGCTGCGTTGATCAAAACGCTGACCCGGGAACAGGATCAGGACAACATTACCCAAAACAAAGAAACGCTGGACGACCAAGTCAATAAATTCTTTGAGAAAATGATCCAAAAAGCCCAGTCTGTAGATCCGACCATTGTTAAAGTGCTTAAAAAAAATAAAGGAAAGATTCAAAAAGAAATTGGCCAATCTGAAAACCTGCTGCGGCGGCGTGAGGCTGATAAAAATGAAGTCACCAGAAATCATCTCGAATCCTTGCACGACTCATTATTCCCTGAGAACGATCTTCAGGAACGCAGGCTGAATATTTTTTATTATCTGACGAAATATGGGTTCGATTTAATCAAAGATTTTGAATCTCTATGCACCAATTTAACCCCAGGCAGCCATCATTTCGTAAAATTTCCTTAAAGTAAGGCATTCGATAAAAAGTTGACGAATTACATCATATAGGAATACAATGAACCGTACATGTAATTACATCTAAAAATTTCAACCAACAGCAAACACAAGTACTTGCTGGGAATAGGTAAAGATAGATGAATAAGATTCTTCAGATCACATTGTTTCTGATAATGTTCTTGTTTGAGGTAAATGGTTTTTGCGCTGGTAATGATTCTTCACAAAATGACAAACCACTGCTTACACTCGATCAAATCCAAAAGGATTGGTTGTTACAACAAGACCGGCGGCTTGCTTCTTTCACAAATACAAATAGCGATCCCAGACCTAATTTGGCGGATGCTTCTCTGGCTGTTCAAAGAGGTCTACTACTGGCAGAAGATTTGCAGCATAAAGGCATCAACACCGATTCGGTTATGAATGAATTGGAGTCGATACAACAAGCCATCCATAATTTCCCTGCGAATAAATCAAATACAGACGCACAGTCTCTTTTATTTCAAGCACGTTTGTGTGTCCGGGAACTGGCTCTGCAAAATCCTTTACTCGATTTTGATTCCATTCTATTTGTTAAACGAAAACCAGGCATGTTGCCCCATTTATCTGACCAGTATTATGGCTGGTGGAGCAGGCCGGGTGGTGGGATTTTTATCTTGAAAAATTTTAAATCGGAAAACGCAAAGTTGGAGTGTTTAACCCCCGAATGGGGCAAAGGTAATTTTCTCCGTCCGGATTTATCCTATGATGGCCAAAAAATCCTTTTCTCTTCAAAAAATCCTTTTCTCTTTCAAAAAATCCTTTTCTCTTATTGCAAACACTTTCCCGAAGTTGAAAAAATGGAAAAAGTCGACAAGCAGAAATTGCCTGCAGATGCTTTCTACCACATTTTTGAAATGAACGCCGATGGCAGCGATGTAAAACAACTCACTTTTGGGCGCTATGACGATGTGGATGCGCGATATCTTCCCAACGGCGATATCGTTTTTCTTTCCACCCGTAAAGGTCAATTTCTACAGTGCATCCCTGAAAATACTCAGCTGACTTTAAATCAAACCTTGCCGGACAGTTATGTCCGTTGTGGTGGAGACAATACCCGGCCATGCGCAGTATATACTCTTCATCGTATGAAAAGAGACGGTTCCGATATGCGGCCGATTTCGTCATTCGAGACATTCGAATACAATCCATCGATAGCCAACGACGGCCGGATTCTTTACACCCGGTGGGATTACATCGACCGGTTCAACGGGCATTTCTTCAGCCTATGGTCGGCCCGGCAGGACGGAGCAAATCCCCAGCTGGTGTATGGCAATTACACCATTCGTCCGCAAGCGGTGATGGAAGCGCGCTCAATTCCCGATTCGGATAAAATTATCTTTACTGCTTCTGCGCATCATTCACACACAGGCGGTTCCCTCGTTTTGCTCGATCCCAGTAAAGGAAACGAGGGAGATAAACCCCTTGTCAGATTGACTTCGGAAGTCCCCTTCCCTGAAACCGAAACCAATCCGGATATGTATTACTCAAATCCTTATCCGCTTTCGGAAAATTACTATCTTACCTCATGGAGCCATCAAAAACTTGCTCCTCATTGGGGCAGCCGGCCGGTGAAAGAACCTTACAATCCCGTCAATGCGTCTGGGATTTATTTATATGACTCCTTCGGAAATTTGGAACTGCTCTATCAAGATTCCGACATCTCCTGCATGTATCCTATACCTATCCGATCGCGCAAAAAGCCTTCACTGCATCCCACCGAAACTGTGGAAAGCAACGATGGTTCAGGCTGTTTTCTTGTAATGGACATTTACCAAGGGCTAGAAGGTATTGAAAGAGGCTGTGTTAAACGTATACGAATTACTGGAGTTCCTCCCAAAACACAACCACATATGAATCAGCCCAGTATTGGCGTTTCAAGAGAAGACCCTGGTAAATTCGTGTTGGGAACCGTACCGGTCGAGCCGGACGGATCCGCCTATTTCCGTGTTCCCTCCGGTGTGCCTATATTCTTTCAAGCTTTGGACGGAAACAACATGGCTGTGCAAACCATGAGAAGCTTGACTTATGTTCAATCGGAGGAAACGCTTTCTTGCATTGGATGCCATGAATCAAGAAACCAAACCTATTTACCAACAAAGTTTCCTCTGGCGGCGCAAAAAGACCCCTCAAACATTGAACCTGGACCGCCCGGTTCTTGGCCGTTCGACTTTGATATTCTGGTTCAACCTGTTTTGGATCAGCATTGTATTCAATGCCATTCTCCAGGAAGTGATAATCCAAGGGCGAAAAAATTCGATTTGACTCAAGCTCATTCTTATACGAATTTGTTGAGTTTTGCCGGAAACGACCTTGCTAATCGAGCGTTTGAAAAAGACCGCTCAAAAGTAGGCGAGTCTCCCTCGCGTGACAGCCGTTTGACCAAGACTCTAATCGCAGGAAGTCATCATCAAAATCTTATTCTGGGAACCGGAGATTGGAATAGAATAATCACATGGATGGATGTTTACGCCCAGCGCAAGGGCTCTTTCAATGACGAACAGGAAAAAAGTCTGCGGGAATTACGTGAAAAGATAGCTGGGATGTTGAGTGAATAAACTTCTAAATATACGTTACAATCCCAACCGAGCAAAAATTATATCTACATTTTTTATTAAAGTATCCAGGTTGAAGCATTCCTCTAAATCCTCATCACTGAATTGTGCGGATATTTCTGGATCATTTTTAAGTTCCTCGAGCAGGGTTGTATCCGAGTCCCAGGCTTTCATCGAACAGGATTGAACCAATCGGTATGCATCTTCGCGCGACATCCCTTTTTGTGTGAGTGTCAACAGTACTTTTTGTGAAAATACCAAACCTTTGGTGGATTCCAGATTCCGCTGCATTCTTTCCGGATAGACCGAGAGATTGCTGATGATCCAGTTCATTCTGTCCAGCATGTAATCCAGCAGAATGGAGGCATCGGCCAGTGTGATCCGTTCCACGGATGAATGCGAAATATCTCGTTCGTGCCAAAGGGTGACATTCTCTACACCGGTATGCATATATCCTCTCAATAATCGTGAGAGTCCGGTAATGCGTTCGCTTAGATTGGGATTTCGTTTATGGGGCATTGACGATGAACCTTTTTGTCCTGGAGGGAAGGGTTCTTCCACCTCTCTGATTTCGGTTTTTTGCAATCCGCGTATTTCCACCGCCATTTTTTCAAGGGTAGCCCCTACCAGAGCGATTGTATTTAAAAACTCCGCATGACGGTCACGTTGAATGATTTGATTACTGACCGGTGCCGGTTTCAATCCTAATTCCTCGCATACAATGGGTTCCACTCGCGGGTCGATATTGGCATAGGTTCCAACGGAACCAGATACTTTCCCGATGCGAATCGATTCCCTGGCGTGCTGCATGCGATCATAATGACGCCCCAATTCTTCATACCATATCGCAGGCTTTAATCCAAACGTAATCGGTTCAGCATGGACGCCATGTGTTCGGCCAACCATAACGGTATGCCGGTGTTTTCTGGCTAGATCAGCCACCGAATCCCGCAGCTTGGCTATCCCCTCCAGCAGTAGATCAGCGGCGGAGACTAATTGCAATGCCAGCGCGGTATCCAATTTGTCCGACGAAGTCATTCCATAATGAATATACCGTGAGGCAGGCCCTACATTTTCAGCTACGTTGGTCAAAAACGCGATGGTTTCATGATCAGTCGTTTTTTCGATTTCATGGATGCGTTCAATATCGAAAGCCGCTTTTTCCTGTATTTCCTCTAAAGCCTCATCGGGCACAATACCCAGTTTGTTATGGGCAACGCAGGCGGCAATTTCAACCTTTAACCACATTTCAAAGCGGTACTGGCCGCTCCAAATCCGTCCCATCTCTTTTCGCGTATATCGCTCAATCATCGTGGTGCTCCTTCAGCAAAGGTAAGGGAATATATTAAGCAGTGATTGATTAAAACGCAATACTTGCGCCTATGCCCGGCTTATCCGGCATTATGATCCGGCCTTTTTCGAGTTTCATCCCTACAAATGGATCATTCGCCAGGAGGGCCGCGCCGTCCAGGTCAGCGTAATCCACCAGCGGCGCCAAATGGGCGGCAGCGGTGATTCCCAACGAACTTTGGATCATGCATCCCAGCATGACTTGCATCCCATGCTCTCTTGCTTTGGCGATAGTTTCTCTTGCACGCAAAAAGCCACCGCATTTGGCCAGTTTTACATTGATTCCTTGCACAATTCCCGCCCAAGACTCCACATCTTCGGGTCCTTGCACGGCTTCATCGACAAATATTGGTATGCCGCTTTGGTTTTGTTCCCGAATTCGCTTATAACCGGCGAAATTTTCGCCGGGAAGCGGTTGTTCTACCAGAAGGACTCCCAGTTTTTTCAAATTAGGCAGGTATTCGAGTGTCTCTTTTTCTGTCCAGCCTTCATTGGCATCGATCAGCATCGGTTTATCATTTTCTTTGCGAATCGCTTCCAAAATGGGCAGATCGTTTTCTCCTCCTGCTTTGATCTTGAGTATCGGATAAGTTGATGCCTTTCGCACTTTTTCCAAAACAATTTCTTTTTGATCCATTCCAATGGTAAAAGACGTTAAAGGAGCGTTTCGGAAAGAGAATTCCCATATCTTGTACAAGGGCTTTCCAATTTGTTTTCCCCAAGAGTCGTGCAGCGCTAAATCTATGGCTTGAATCAATGCGGATTGATGGTGATGAATTTCCATAAATTGAAAGACTACTTCATCTATTCCAAGTTTGTTATTTAAGTGAGTGGATAAAAAATCATTAGCCAGCACTTCCATTTCTTCCACCGTCTGGCCTTTATAATAAACCGGCGACCCTTCACCCCAGCCATCCCCTATGCGTATAAACAAATTACGTACCGATTTTCTCGTCCCTCTGGAAATCCCGAAAGGATCTTTCAAAAAAAGTTCCTTCACTTCACAAGAGAATGGATTACTCAAATCCTGCATCACAAATATGCCTCAGATTTTATAGAATCGTTTCATTATACCCATCATTCAGGCCGTGTCATATAAAACTGTTTTATGATTCCATATAAAACTATTGAAAATTCGAATAAAATGCTATGGTGTTGCAAGTTTGAATATTAAAAAAGCAAGGAGGAAAAAAGATGGTATCGCGAAAAATGTTCAGTTTACTTTTGGTCATTGGGTTTGCAGTATTATTGCCACAGTCTGTGCTTGCTGCGGATAAGCCACCGGTGAAATGCCTGATGGTCGGGATGGAGCCTCACGGAGAGCCGGGCATATGGAAAGATGTGTTGACCGATATTAAAGATAATTATCCGTCGGTGAATATTACTCCAGTTGAGAAAGACCAAATTGAACAAATGCGTTATGAGAATCTGGTAAATTATGACGTACTGATGATTGTTCAAATGCAGGTAGAAAATGGTAATCCTCCGGATTTTGTCAAAGAAGGGATACTCCAGTTCATGAAAGATGGCGGAGGATTGGTAATAAATCATTTCGCCGTGGCTAATGTTCAAAACTGGCGTGACTCAATTGACATTTTTGGAGCCATGTGGGTGAGTGGAAAATCCACACATGGCCCCTATCATACCTTCCGGGTGGATATGGTCGATGAGACACATCCTATCGTAGACGGAGTCAGACCTTTCGTTACCGATGACGAATTATATTTTAATCTTTTGATGCGTCCGGATATGCATGTCATTATGGCGGCGGACGAAGAACGCTTCGGTCATACGGTGGCCGAGCCGATGTTATGTACCCATTATGTGCATAACGCCCGTTGTGTTTATTTTGCATTGGGGCACGACGTGGTTTCTTGCCGCCCACCAGAGTTTCGCCAGATTGTCGTCCAATCGATTGAATGGGCTGCCTGCCGGCGGTGAGAACAGGACAACTCAAAGGGGGG
Source organism: uncultured bacterium (assembly GCA_964643335.1). Lineage (GTDB taxonomy): Bacteria > Hinthialibacterota > Hinthialibacteria > Hinthialibacterales > Hinthialibacteraceae > CAZXSQ01. The sequence goes on along the minus strand of CAZXSQ010000077.1, from coordinate 6,171 downwards.
GCACAAAAATTCGTCCCCCCTTATTATGAATGAAAATGATGAACAAGGTGAAATAATGTTTTCAAGACAGGTTAAAGAAATAGCAATGAATAATAATCCTTCTCGACGAGATTTTCTTGCCGATGGACTGTCACTGTTCGCTGCTGGTTCGCTGGTTGTGCTTTACCCAGGTGTTTCGACTGCACAGAGTGGACTTGATCTTACTCCAAGTCAGCATCGATCCTTAATGGCAGCATTAAAAAAATCGGACGACCGTTATGATCCAGCGGTACGGATGCTCCGTAGTTCCGTTTCGGGTGTGGGATACCATACCACACTCCAAAGCGGTGTTGTTCACCCAACGCGAGGTTCGCTGCAATACGCGGTGGGATTGTTGGATTCGGGAGAGCAGGATCGGCTCGAACGGGCTAAAGCAATTTTACAAACCGTCATAGCGCTCCAGGATAAGGATCCTGAAAGCAGAACCTATGGTATCTGGTCTTGGTACCTTGAAGAACCGCTTGATAGGATGTCACCGCCGGATTGGAACTGGGCGGATTTTTGTGGAGTCCAGCTGCTGGCGGCATGGATCGATCACCGGGAGCGAATTGGTGAAGACCTGGCTCAAAAAGTGAAAGAATCCATTATTCACGCGGCACGTTCGATTCAGCGCCGGAACGTGGGGCCAGGATATACGAACATCGCTATCATGGGTACGTATGTGACCTTGGTTGCTTCTGATCGATTCAATATGCCCGATCTGGAAAAATATGCCAAAAAACGTCTTCGCCGTTTGCACCATCATGTGATGGAACAAGGTTCTTTTTCTGAATACAACAGCCCCACTTATTCCATCGTTGCAATCGCCGAACTCTCGCGAATGCTGATGCATGTAAAAGATCAAGACGATCTTGAATTAATTCGCGCCATGGCAAATTTGGCTTGGAGGCATGTGGCTACACATTTCCATCCACCGACACGCCAATGGGCCGGTCCTCACAGCCGCTGTTATTCCACCGATCTTCGAAAGCGTGAAAGGACTTTGGCTTTTTTGGAAAAGGCCACACACGGCGGGGCAAACTTAATCAGTGAAGAGCCTCTACCTATCGGTTTGGATTATTACCGGCTGCCTATTCAATGCCCAGAGGAATACATTCACGATTACAAAAAACTAGAAAACTCAAAAGAAGTCATTGAAACATTTATAAAAAGCTCAGGTTCGCGTTTGCCGATTACCGGCACAACGTTTCTTCATCCGGAGTATGCTCTGGGGACGGTGAATCAAGGGGATTTCTGGCGGCAGAAGCGTTCGATAATTGCCTATTGGGGAACCCCGGAAAAACCAGCCTATCTCCATGTGCGATTTCTCCACGACGGTTATGATTATACGTCCGCCATGGTTTTCAATGTACAATATAAGGGGGATTTGCTTTCGAGTGTTGTTTTCGCTACGGATTATGGGGATACGCATCCAAGTCTGGATAGAGTAAGAGATGCGACGATCAAAGCCAAAGACCTGCGGTTGCGTTTTGAGTTTGGTGCGGAAATTCAGGATTTGCAAATCGAAAACACATCGAATTTAACTTCGGACGATGCGGATATTGGCAATGCCGCTTCTTATAAGATAGGTGATCGGAATATGAATATTCACCTTGTGATTTTAGGCTGTTCATTTGGTGATTATCCGATTCGTTTTGAACAGGGAGCCAATGAAGAGAATACCTGGATCGATCTCGTTTATTATTCCGGTGAGGAGAAAGAAATAGATTTTTCAACTCTTTCGCGAGCCTTTATTACCTTTATTATGCGTTTTCAAAGTGGAGAGCCAGCAGTGCTTATAAAAAACGGTTATATGATGAAAATCAAGCAAGACAAACTGAACGCTTCGTGGAATACCGGTCAGTGTTTACTGGCTTTGACTTTGCCTTCCAAACCGGATAAACGGCGAAGTATACAAGAATCATTCAGCATGACAATTGATCATCAATGATGAGGTAGGGGCGGTTCGCGAACCGCCCTGCCCATCATACCAAATTGTAACGCCCGCGCCTTGCGGGTAACACGCGGAATCAGGTAAAGAACGCAACAGGTAGAATAATTATCATGGCACCAAAATTGTGCATTTTTATTTATACAATCTCACTAATCATGACTGTAGTAATGTCTTATGGAATTGATAATGAATTTTCCTCTACTAGTCGCACTTTGGTGAAAAAAGGCAATTATACTCAAGCGATAAAAGAATTAGAGGGATTGGCATTAACAGCAGATAGACTAGCGAAAAGTAATGCGCTTCGATGGGAAGCAGAACGTCTGAGAAGAATCCGGCTCGATTATGATCTAACTCGAGATGAACTTTTTTCTCAGTTGAAAAAACGTGTCAACAATGTCTCCAAAGCCGAATTTGAACAATGGTTGAATAAAGGTTGGTTCGATTATCGGCTTATAGAAGGGAAACAGCTTTTTATTTCACCCAGTGTGAGCAATCTTTTTTTCCGGTATCCGGAAATCAGGAAAAGAAGAAAGAAGCCGCTAAAGCACACGCTTTTACAGTTTTTAGGGAGGATCGCTACCGCCGAAAAATCAGGGGAGAAGGCTTTAATTGGGCCTAAGCAATACAGAATTCAGATGGAGCTTGATGTCAAAGCGGGAACAGCGAAACCTGGTGAAAAGATTCGATGCTGGCTGCCATTTCCCCAAGAAACTGATTACCAAAAAGATATCGAGATTCTGGCTTCCGATCCTGATCCTTTCAAAATTGCCCCGCCACATGCGCCGCATCGTTCTGTTTGCTTCGAAAAAATTGCGTCTGCGAATAAAGCAGTACACTTTTCAATTGAATATACATTCACTTGCCTTCCACGGCTGAAGAACATCGAGCCTGCAAAGGTGACCGGGAAAATACCGGATAGTATAAAAAGATATCTTCGAGAAAAACCGCCCCATGTCGTTTTTGATCCCCAGTTCAAAACAACACTTGATGAAATTGTGGGTACAGAACCGAATTTTTACCTGATTGCTAAAAAAATCTATCAGTGGATCAGCGCCAATTTCAGTTACAGTTATGCCCGTGAATATTCAACCATCCGAAACATCAGCCGATACACATATCAAAGGCGTTATGGGGATTGCGGACAGCTGGCTTTATTATTTATCACGTTTTGCAGGATGAAAGGCATTCCAGCACGTTGGGAAAGCGGCTGGATGATTTACCTGGACTCAGTCAACCTGCATGACTGGTGTGTGATTTATCTTGATCCATATGGCTGGATACCGGTTGATCCAAATATGGGAGTGGAATCAATGACATGGGATACACCCGATCAGGAAACACGCCAGAAAGTCCTGGATTTTTATTTTGGGCATATGGATCCTTACCGGATCGCGGTCAATAGCAATCACAGTGATTATTTTACGCCGCCGAAGATTCATTTTCGTTCCGATACGGTAGATTTTCAGCGGGGAGAAGTGGAAACTGTTGAGACAAACATCTATTACAATGAATTTTCCTATCAGTTGGATATTTTGGAGAGTGAATCGCTTGAAAATTAACGTTCTTATTTCAGCAGTGTTTATATTCATATGATTCATCACCTTTTCAATTGAAGATGAGCGATACTCAAGAAAACAAAAATAAATATTCAGAAACGATTGCTTCTATCAAAGAAGGGCTGGATCAGTTGCTCCAGTCCATTCAGGAATATTCCGAATCCCATCCTGTTCTTGAGGATCTTCGGCAGAGTTTGCCGCTAATAGACCAATTGGATGGCTGGGCTGTGGGGCTTCCACCGGAACGATTTCATACAACGCTGCTGTCTTTGATCGGTTCGCTGGATAATATTATTATAAAAGCAGTCAAGGCCGGGGATTTACCCCCATCAGTTTATGGCGCTAGTGATGATTTTCCATCGGCGCCATTCATAGTGGAATCAGTAACTCAGATCGGTCCAGAAATTACAGTGAGTCGAGACCGGATGCAGGTTAGTCTTGTACTTCCAGAAGCATTTAAACATGTTTGGACGCCGGAGCGAATTAAATCCGGCCTTGAAAGACAAGGCATTGTTTTTGGTATCGACGAAGAGGCTATCCGATCAGTCGTTCAAAAAAAACCAGGGACTGCGGTCACGGTGGCGGGGGGGCAGGAACCAATTGCCGGGACTGATGCTATCATGGAAGAGTGCCTCGGATTATGTGAAATGTCTGGAAAACCTACCATTACTCAAACTGGGCGCGCGGATTTCAAACAGCTCAACGCTTTTATCAATGTTTCAAAAGGTCAAGTTGTTGTCAAAAAGACGCCGCCGGTATCTGGAACGCCGGGAATGGATGTGCATGGAGAATCCATTCCCTGCAGGGAAGGAGAGGATTTTCCTTTTCCGCCTGTTTCAAACACTGAAGTGAGCGAAGATGAATTGGCTTTGATTTCAACAGTGGATGGATGCGCTTATCTTGAAGGCGACCGAATCGCGATTGTTCCTGCGTTGGAGATAAAGGATAATGTGGATTATTCCACCGGAAATATCCATGCATCTGTGGCCGTGACCGTCAATGGTGATGTTTTGTCTGGATTCAAAGTTGAATCCCGCGAAGATATTCTGGTGAAGGGTACAGTCGAAGGCAGCCAGTTGTCCGCTCAAAGAAATATATTTTTTCCGGGGGGAGTGCAGGGTAAAGAAGAAGCGCAAATTCGAGCCGGGAATAATATCGAGGCCAAATTTATCAATGCTGCCCGTGTACAGGCGAAGGGCACGATTACGGTTCAAGGGTTTGTCATGAACAGTTACATTAAAGCTAAACGGCTCCATTTGGAGGGAGAGGGGGCTGAGTTGATTGGTGGGATAATCGACGCGGCTGATGATATCAAGGCCAGCAGGATTGGTTCCGATATCGGTGTGAAGACTAAAGTCCGGCTGGGCTACGAGATGGAGGAGTTCAAAAATTCGATTGAACAAGTGTCGGATGAGATCAATAGTTGGAATGACAAAATCCAGCGCTTCACAGAATCAAAGCAAACATTGGATAATTGGAAAGAGAAAAAAGGAGAACTGCCTCCGGATAAACAAGAAATCTATGAGAAATTGATCAAGAATCTAGAAAAAGCTAAAAAAGCAATAACTGAAAAAGAAAAAGAGATGGAAAAGATTCAAGAAGAAATGGAAGCAGCGAATATGAGTGTGAGAATGATAAGGGCATCGGAAACAATTATGCCAGGAGTAGAAATTTCAATCCTCAATCATACGTTTACAGTTAAATCTCCTACCGGACCCGCGGCTTTATATATAATGAACGATGAAATCGGGGTTTTCCCCTATCAGGAGCGGACATTTGAGGATGAGGAGGATGTGGAATGAACGACGAAGGCTTAATCAATCCAAATAACCAATCCTCTGGCGAAATTATCGAAACAGACCCTGGCCAATCAGGTAAATATGGTTCCGATAATAGTCATATCAGATGCTCGATAAGACTAAAAAATACTTCCAAGATTAAAGAACTTCGACAGGAGGTTGGTTCACACAATTACGAAGTGGAAGACAAAGAACGGGAAGAGCGGATTCGGAATTTGTTTTTTGAAGGAACGAGTGAAGAACTTAAAAACGAACTGATCCAGATGCGCCGAACTATGGATATTGATAATAAGATGAAACGGGTTTCGGCTGAGACAATAGGACAGTCTGATGACTTTTTTGATGTAGCAGAAAAATTTGTTAAGTTGAAAGCAGTGGTAGAAACCTTACAGAAACAGCTGGAAGTTTATAAAACTCCTGAGAAAAGAGATAACCTTACACCGGAAGAAAAAATTTCTATCCATAAAACCGTAACGACCCTTCACAGCTTGATTAATAACTACAATGCCATACGCCCAAAGGTGGTATCGTCTTTTGATTCATTCCGGCGGAACCGGTTTAAGGATATCACGAAGGAATCCAGCCTGCTTCATTCTGCCAATGTCTATCTGCAGTATATTGAAGCCCATCAGCGGGGTTCGTTGGAGACCCGGATACTGCGTAAATTAAAAGATCTGCCGTTTGAAAAAAAGATTGCAGGGCTCCATTCATTTATTGATAAATTAATCCATTTATCACCTAGTATTATTCAGGTAGAAGTCAATCGGCTTTTAGGCTTGGCAGTGGATTTGCTGAAGAATGAGGATTGGGATGAAGCGTTATTCAATTTGGAGAAAGCGCTGGA
>CAZXSQ010000076.1:16208-17847 GCA_964643335.1 uncultured bacterium | reverse complement strand
GCGTTCATCTTTCGGCAGAGTACCCCTGGCCACAGTACCGAGAATTCGTGGACGCATGGCACGGTGATCGGCAAAAAGCGGATTATAAGCCTGGGCTTTAAATTTCGGCTGATTGTCCATGTCCTGAATTATATGGAGCCGGGGTGTACCGGACTTGATGGCTCTGGACCGGGTGATCAGAACTATGGGAATCAGTGCCAGAAGCACCGCTATAAATCCTCCTGTGATCAAGTATTTTCGCATAAATTAATCCTCCACGGCATCGACTGCTGCCGGGGTCAATGACGACAAGAATGTACGTGTTTTTTCTAAATCAAATATCGGATCAGCCGCTTCGATGACGATAAAAAATCGATCCGTCGTCACTCTTCTAAATCGGTGACTCGTGAACAAAGGATGATACCATTTCGGCAGCTGATTTAATCCAAATAAGCCAAGTACAGTGGTGATAGCGCTCACAAGTACCGTGACTTCAAAAATGATTGGAATATTAGCCGGCAAACTGAAAAAGGGTTTTCCACTTATGATATGCGGATAATCTACTGCATTGGTCCACCACTGAAGCAGGAGACCGGCTGCCGCCCCCGTGATTCCTCCACCTAAAACCAGCCAAGGAAGAATCGTGGGTTTTATTCCCATCGCCTCGTCCAAGCCGTGAACGGGAAATGGAGTGTGCACGTCCCATTTTTTATAACCCGCATCACGGACTTTCTCAGCCGAATCGATGATTGCATCGGTCGTGTCAAACTCGGCCAACAATCCGTATATTCTATTATTGGAGTTATCAGTGTGGACGGTTTCTTTATTCATTCTTCCTCCACTCCTTGTCCCAGTAATCCGGTTCATGGGCGTGAGGTACTTCACCGTGGTAGTCTCCAGCGCCGCGATGCACGCCGTGTTCCAAATGCGCCTGCGGCATAATGGTTTTGACTTCGGCCATGGCCACCATCGGAAGATAACGGCAGAACAGCAAAAACAAAGTAAAGAACAAGCCGAAACTGCCTAGAAGCGTCAGGATATCAACCCAGGTGGGAATATAGTATCCCCAACTGGATGGCAAAAAATCGCGATGCAGCGATGTAATGACGATAACAAAACGCTCAAACCACATGCCAACGTTTACCAACACAGAAATAATAAACATGATCCAGGGAGTCACACGGCATTTTTTAAACCAAAAAAACTGAGGCACAATGACATTGCAGGAAACCATCACCCAATAAGCCCAGGCGTAAGGCCCGAAAGCGCGATTGACAAAAGCAAACGACTCATACGGATTCCCGCTGTACCATGCAATGAAAAATTCGATGATATAGGAATATCCAACTATGGAACCTGTCACCAATATGATTTTGTTCATGTTTTCAAGGTGACGCAGTGAAACGATTTCTTTCAAGCCGAAGAATTGACGCGCCGGAACAATGAGCGTAACCACCATCCCGAATCCGCTGAAAATAGCGCCCGCCACAAAATAAGGTGGGAAAATAGTGGTATGCCAACCCGGCAGCAGCGATACAGCGAAATCGAAACTGACCACGGAGTGCACACTAACCACCAGCGGAGTCGCCAGCGACGCCAACAAAAGATAGGCGAATTCATGCCGGTGCCAGTGCCGATGTGATCCGCGCCAACCCAGGGA
>CAZXSQ010000076.1:0-16198 GCA_964643335.1 uncultured bacterium | reverse complement strand
GAGGCGATGCCATAAGCGATGTAACGAATTTTGGATTTTGCCCTGTCTCGAAGAGTAGCTAAATCAGGTATCATACCCACATACCAGAACATCAGAGAAACGAGCATATATGTGCTGACCGCAAAGACATCCCACAACAGCGGGCTTCGGAAGTTGGGCCAGATGGACATCTGGTTAGGATAGGGGAACAACCAATAAGCCAACCAGGCGCGTCCAACGTGAATGGCGGGGAACAATCCTGCGCAGATAACGGCAAAAATCGTCATCGCTTCGGCGAACCGGTTGATACTTGTTCGCCATTTCTGCCTTAATAAAAACAGGATTGCCGAAATGAGTGTCCCTGCATGTCCAATACCAACCCAAAAAACAAAATTGATGATGGCAAATCCCCAACTGACCGGTATATCAACCCCCCATACTCCAATACCCACCAACAATAGGTAAGCAACCATCAAAAAAAGAACCCCCGTAAACCCCAACGATATCGCAAATGCAATATACCAGGCTTTCGGCGGTTTGGGCTGCTCAGTTATGCTGCAGACTTCCGTTACGGAGGTAAAATTGTTATCCCCAACGATCCACTGCGGCCGCTGTGTTGGATCATTCCCCGTATTGTCAATTTCACGAATGGCTGTTTGACTCATCTGTAGTTTCTTTATCCGTTTCCTTTAACTCCGGGTTTGGATTCCTCACTCGCGCGAGATGTTCAGTTCGCGGTTTTGTATTCAGTTCAGCCAGCATTCCATAAGCCCGGTTATTCTCATGTAATTGGGAAATCTGGCTGTCTTTATCGTTCAAATCCCCAAAGACAATTGCCTGTGTTGGGCATGTTTGGGCGCAGGCCGGAACGATTTCACCGTCTTCAATGGGACGGCGCTCATTCTTGGCCTTGATCTTTACAGCCTCGATGCGCTGCACACAGTAGGTGCACTTTTCCATGACCCCTCGGCTTCGCACCGTGACTTCGGGATTGTAGGCCATCTTTTCGGTTTCGGATAATCCAGTGCGGTAATTGAAAAAATTGAACCGTCTGACTTTATAAGGACAGTTGTTTGAACAATATCGAGTACCTACACAACGGTTATACACCATGAGGTTTAATCCCTCATGACTATGCACTGTGGCTGCTACCGGACATACCTGCTCACACGGTGCATTTTCGCAATGAACGCAGGCTACCGGTTGATGGCTTACCTGGGGATTACTTTCCTCTCCTTTGAAATAACGGTCGATCCGAATCCAATGCATCTCACGGCCATTGGAAACTTGTTCTTTACCGACAATCGGAATATTGTTTTCCGCCTGGCAAGCGGCAACACAGGCATTGCATCCGATGCAGGAATTCAAATCAATAGCCATACCCCATTTATGGCCTTCATACTGATGTACTTCCCATAAAGGCTTGAACTCGGGAGCATGAACCCGGTGTTCGGCAAAATTCGGGTGCTCACGGTATTCCTTAAGATCAGCCTCTCGCACAAGCTCACCTAAACGATGTTGCTTGGCTTCCATCCCGACGGTATCGATTGCATGATGATTTTGCGTACTTGCTAATTTATATTGTTGACCAGTGGCGGTTAACTCAACTCCGTAAACAAAATTCATGGCTTGGATTGTTCGCAGAAGATACGTATTCGATCCAAGGCCGTTCCCCACTGTGCCTGCGGATGTTCGGCCATACCCCAACGGTAGTGTGATGGAATGAGAAGCATGACCCGGCATGACGTAAACCGGAATCTGCAATTCTCGTCCTTCATGTTTAAGAGTGATCAATTCTTCATTCTGAATTCCGTAAGCATCCGCTGTTTCCTGACTGATGATGGCGGCATTACCCCAGGCGATTTTTGTCATAAAATCGGGCAGTTCCTGCAGCCAGCCATTATTGGCAAAACGCCCGTCATACACACAAGAATCCTGCTTGAACACGATTTCTAACGGAGGACGCTCATCGTTTTCAGTTGGAAGTGTAATTTGGGCTAACAACGATTCGATTTCATTATTCTGTATGACCGGACGAGTGGTTTCAAAAGAACGGTCTGATAAGATTCCATCATGCAGTGCTTTTTGCCAAGATGCTTCAAAATTAGTGCTGCCGAATAAATTTCGGAATGTTCGGCGAGTAATTTCATAACCGGATTTCGGCTCTTCATCCATTATGATGGCCAGGAACTCAATGAAGGATTTGCCACCATACAAGGGTTCTATTAGAGGTTGTATGGTACAAACTGTGCCCTCATAAGCACGGGCGTCTCCCCACGTTTCTAGATAATGGGCACGGGGAACATGCCATGAACATGTTTTCGTCGTCTCGTTTCTATATAAACTTAAATGAATGCTGTTTGGTACAACGGATAACTGTTTTCCAAACTCCAAATCAACCGGAGAGTTATAAACAGGATTCCCACCAAGTATCAATAATGAATCCACCTTTCCTGCTTTGATTTCCTCGTTTAATGAACGAATGGATTCTGAATGGAGAGGTCGATCGATTTCTTCTGTAAAATGAATCGTTTCTCCTACGTTTCTCAATAATACATTGAGACAATGCATTACGGCATGCACCGTGCTGGATTGATTCCATCCCGCGGCCAGTACACATTGGCCTTTGTTTTGGACTAAATCTTTGGCCAATGCTTTAATCCATTTTTGCGGGAAAGAATGATTCTGAAATTTCGACAATGTTTTATCTAAAAATTGAAATTCTGCTGGAAGGGAGAACTTCTGATTGATTACCAGTTCTGCCGCCAATGCACAAATAAACGTCTCGGTTTGGCTTGCCCTTAACGGTAGGCGATGATCTGCCATGGCACCGGTGGTTGAATAACCGCTTTCAATGACATAAAGCCGATTCATCCATTCTTCGTTTGGACGCCGGCCTTTGGCAAAATCACGAGCATATTTTATGAAGGCTGGATGAGAGGCAAATAAATCCGCATCAAACAGAAAGATGACTTTCGCCTTGTCCAGCTGTAACTGTGGTCTTGCCGGTTTACCGAAAAGCAGTTTGGTACCCACTCGTTCGTTGTCATTGGATATTGGCTCATATTCAAACCATTTTGCGTGTGGAAAGGTTTGCTTGAAACGTTTACACATGTCCTGAAAACTTGGCGAGGACGAAGATTCACTCAAAACATAAAGACCTTTCCCTGATTGTTTTTTAAGACGACTGAAATGATTTTGAGCAAAGGAGGAAAAAGTGTCCCAATTCTGGGTGATCTCTTTTCCTTGATCATAACGGACTATGCCGCGGCTTCGATCAGGATCATACAGTTGCAAGACACTCGCCTGATCAAGTACACCGGCTGTTCCTTTATTGATTGGATGAGATGGATTGCCTTCAATTTTAATCGGTCTGCCGTCAAAACTTTTTACCAACAATCCACTGGCGATGCCATTGATTTCCATTGCGGTTGCGTAATGCTCGGGTACACCCGGTGTGCGGCTTTCGGGACGATGCGCATAGGGCGCAATTTTTTCCTTGGGCCAGCGGCAACTTGTTAAACCGGCGAAAGCGAGTGAAGCTCCCATGAGCTTCAAAAAATGGCGGCGTGTCACCGGATCGTTTAACTCCGAGGCCTGCTCTGGAAATTCCCTTTCCACCATCGAACGAAATTCGGGTGTATCTGCGAGTTCATCCAAACTTCGCCAGTAATGGCGTTGTGATTGTTTGCCGTTCCTTGTTATCGATGACATGTTGAACAGTCCGTAGAAGGATTGATATTGTTTTGCTCTTTTATTCTCAAACCATACTTGATCTGATCTTCTCCAGGAGACCAGTTCATTTTGGTTATATGTTCTTGTTCCCTTAAATGCTTTTCCGGTTGGCGATGGCAGTCCAGACACCAGGCCATGCTCAACGTGTTGACTTGATGCACGACTTCCATTTTGTCTACCCGGCCATGACAGGAGACACAACCAATCCCACGTGTTACATGAGCGCTGTGATCAAAATAGGCATAATCCGGTAAATCATGCACCCGAATCCATTCAATGGGCATTCCAGTGGCATAACTTTGTTTTACCGGGATGATTTTTTGGCTGTCTGCCCGAATTTGCTTGTGACAGTTCATGCAGGTTTGTGTCGGTGGAATCGATGCTTGTGAAGATTCTACCACTGTGGTATGGCAATACCGGCAGTCCATCCCCAACTTACCCACGTGCAGAGCATGACTGTATTCTACCGGTTGTTCCGGTTGATACCCTACATCGGTGGTACGGGGCGATCCTCCATAATAAAGCAGTGTTATCACATACAATGGACCAACCACCAACAACACCACGATAACCGGCAGCAGGGAATTCGACCATTTTGGAAACACAAAATCGTTCATAAAAAAGCCCATCAGATTCACTAACATTTGCTTTTGAATCAGCCAGTGAACCTGGAATGATATGTAAATTTATCTAATAAGTTAATCTTTGAACGCTTTGAGGATTATATTCAAAAACTCTTGATTAAGAAGTATACTAAATTAGTTAATTAAATAATTTAATTTTTCTTTATAAGGTTCCCGATTCAATTTAGTAAGTCGATATTAAATATTTTTTCTTAAATGAGATTTTGTTATCATTTGAGTAAAAGAGATTAAGTAAGATATGATGCAAAAATCAATCGAACTATCTTTTATATAATAGATAAAAATTTAACTAAATTTATCCCATATAAGTCAGACAAGAATATAGAATATAATAATTATGAATATGTTTTGTGTTTTATAAAGTGGATCGAATAAGTTTTTGCTCGTGCCATTAAAATTATATCTTCAATTATTATAGCTTTAATCCCATAAACCAATTATTTACTGAATGAACGAATCAATATTGAAAAATCAAATTCAATTTTGGTAAAAATCAAGCCTAATAATCCAGCATCTATCGCAGGAAATAAACTAACTTTGAGTAAATTCATGGCAAGAAAAGTAAAATTCCATCAAAATGTTTTTCCAACAATTGTTTTTTGTACCGGTAAACAGGTATACTGCAAATAATAACCTACCACACAACAATCATTTTTCTTTATCATTATCAGTGATTCTGATATCAACGAGCATCAGTCATGAGTAAGAAAAAAGTACGCATCCTTGTAACCAATGATGATGGAATTCACTCACCTGGAATCAGGACTTTAGCCGAAACGTTGCAGGAACTGGGAGAAATCTGGATTATCGCTCCAGATAGGGAACGAAGCGCTGTCTCTCATTCGTTTACCATGAATCATCCCATTCGGGTGAATTCATTGGATCAACAGACTTTCATTATAGACGGAACCCCGGCGGATTGTGTAATGTTTGGAACTCGCGGCTTCTTGGAGCATACACCCGATCTGGTCGTTTCAGGTATCAACCGCGGGCCGAATCTGGGAATTGACACCGTTTATTCAGGAACCGTGGCCGCTGCGCATGAAGGCCATCTTTGCGGTATCGCTTCGATTGCAATTTCAATGAATTATCCCGATGATGGTCAAACCTACCTTTTTGAGATAGGGGCGACTTTTGCCAAAATTCTTGCCAAATCGATCCTTTCCAAACATATGCCGGATGGAACCTTTTTAAATGTCAATGTTCCTAATTTACCCTGGAGAGAACTGAAGGGAATCGCAATTACCCGGTTGGGACAGCGAGTTTATCACGATAGGATCATCAAACGCATTGATCCACAAGGGAAAGAGTATTTCTGGATCGGAGGCGATCCCCCTACTTGGGTCAAGGCGGAAGGCACCGACTTTCATGCCTTAGAAGAAAACAAAATTTCCGTTACTCCTCTTGGCCAGGATTTCACCCAATTCCATTCCATTGCCGAATTAGACCGTTGGAACCTATCACTTGACGAAGCCGGAATTGAGGATTGAATAATCAAACTCAACTGAAATCGATTGTAAAAGACGATAGAACGACATGAAGGAGAGTTATATTGGGTCATCTGGTTGAATGGACAAAATCATTGGTTATGTTGGAAACTGGAGAATTTACTCCTCACGCTTTGTGGGCGTTGTGGTTTCTCGCTTTTGCCGAATCCTCTTTCTTTCCGATACCTCCGGATATTCCATTCATCGGTATGGGGATCGCCAGACCGGACATGTCATACCAATTGGCGTTTATTCTTACCGTCGGCTCTGTTTTAGGGGGAGCGGTTGGTTATTTTATCGGTATATACGGTGGCAGACCCTTTGTCGAATGGTTAACAAGAACTCGGTTTGTGGGACGGCTGTTCAGCCACGATAAATTCGTTATGGTGGAAATGTATTACAATCGCTACGATTTCTGGGCGGTTTTAATAGCGGCTTTCACTCCCATTCCCTATAAAGTATTCACGATCGGCGGCGGATTATGCCAGATTCACTTCTGGCGCTTCATGCTGGTCTCCACCATCGGTAGAGCAGGCCGCTTTTTCATTGTTGGAACACTACTTTATTTTTGGGGTGAAAAAGCCCAGCCGTTATTACATCACTTTGATAAGTTCTTGATTATCATGCTTGTTCTTGTGATTCTCGGATTCTTTGCACTCCGCTTTTTTAAAATCTCCAAAAAACCAAGCAAGATTCAATAATTTCATTTTTGAATTAAAAATATCAACTCGTCTTATAAATCTATCTTTTTTAAATTACATTTTTCACACCAATACTTTGTTGAAAAATCCACAGATATTGTCTTATTATGAACAAAGAAATGATGCTTATCATAATTAATTAAATTTATAAATAAAGTTAATTAAAAATTAAAGTAGATTCTATAATATTATCCTTTTTGTTTATATTTTTCAATAGTTTACATACAATACTCTATATTATATTTCCTTGTGTACTTAATTTAATTCCACATAAATCTCATTGGCATGTTTTTGGCAGATAGGGAATTCATCTCAATAAACCATTCAGTCTGATATAGGAGAAAGGGGAACAATGATGGATTGGACAAAAAAGAGGATGATAGGGGGAAATCAAACCAATCAGTTTACATGGATCGCTGGTTTGGTAATTTTTATCTTGGGTTCATCTTCAGCGTTCGCGGTTGATATTGGTGATGAAGAATTGGGGATCAACGTTGATTTTACTTACGCAACGAAATATATGTGGCACGGCTTTGATGTTTTTGACGATCATGGGGCATACCAGCCAAGCATTACCTTCGATTATCAGGGATTTTTTGCAGGTGTATGGGCTTCCTATCCGGCAGCGAGCGGATTTGAAGATTTAAGTGAAATCGACCTTTATTTGGGTTACGAGCGTGCGTTTTTTGAAGAAGAACAATATGCGCTGGATACCTCGCTCACGTATACTTACTTCGCTTTTCCAAAAGCTAACTCAGCGGCAAACCTGGACGCGCAGGAAATCGCCGCCGGACTTGCCATGCCGAATTTGATTTCACTCGGGCCTTCATCCTTAGTCCCCAGCTACACCATGTATTACTTGTGGGATGGTGTCCAAGGCGAAACGCCTGAATTTGATGGTTTCTATCACACATTTGGTTTGTCTTATGATATCCCTTTCCCTGCACTTCTTCCCGAACAGGAAGAGCAGGCCATCTCCTTGATGTGGGATATAACTTACAACGATGGACCTTTTGCGACAGGCTCGGATTGGAGTTATTCGAGAGTGGGCGCGTCAACCACTTTCGAATGGAATGGGATATATTTTACTCCAGGGATTTATTACCAGATTAACATCAACGATATTGTCAACAACGAAGATGATTTATACGCGACCTTTAGCGTGGGGTATACTTTTTAACCTACTGTACCGAAATTTGCGCGAAGTAGATACTCGTTTTTCCTTCATGGCTGGAGTAGTAGCTAACCCATAACTGGTCATCATACCATACCAATCCTGGGTAACTGGTATCACCACCGCTGGGCAGAGTTAATTTCTGTATCAATTTTCCTGTCTCGACATCCAATTGGCAGAGGATTGTTTTTGCACCGTCATCGGTGAAGATTCTCCCGGCGGCGATCCATTGACCATTCGGCAGTTTGATGAAATTCGGCCCTCCGTAATACAAGCCGAGGTCTTGCCAGGACCATTCTTTATAAAGAGGTTGGCTTTTTCCTACCAATGCGGTTCTTGTATCTTTACCGTCTCTGCGATGCAAACAATAACAGGTACCGTCGTCATCAAAACGAAGTGTAGCTTCTGTTGGGCCACCTTCTTGATATAACTCTTCAACCAAAACCGAGTAGTTTATGCCATCAGGACTTTGAATAAGCGTGGTTCCAAATCGTCTTGTGGAACGGTTTCGAGCCCCAACTTTGTAGGCTACACCATAAGCTTTTTCTTGAAACCAGGTTACCCGCCACAGCCAACGATTTGGCTGAAAAACCCATTCGATGGGTTCCCAATCTTTTCCGTTTGCAGAGAAAGTGACAAATGAATGAAACTCTTGCTCTGTCTTCTTTCCTTCTCGAATAGCCGCTCCACCGTTAATCATTAACCGCTTACCGCCGGGCGTGACAGTGATCTTTGGATCCCTCAGATCGTAGCCTTCTTTCACCAGCAATGCTTCAGATTTCCAGCTTTCACCGTCCGGTGATGAAAGGACTCTAATTTTCCCTTCCGGTGAAACGTGTCCTTGTCCTTCGCGGAAAACACAAAAGAACTTATCTTGATAACGGGTGAGCCCAGTGAAGGCGTTGTGATTTCCTTGATCCCAAATTCGCTTGACTTTGATAAGTTCGATAGTTAATTCTTTTTCTGATGCGGTGCATATGGAGCATAAAAACACTATAGGGCATAAAAGCGTGGTTAAGTGCCGAAGAATCGGAATAAGCATGTTTTGATTGAAGATTGTCTTCATTATTTCCTCCTTTTTTCACCATTTAGTTTTTTCCACTTTCTAAGCGGAATTGGAAATAAGAGCCGGCAGGATGCCGGCGTTATGTTGTACACCGATGTCTTGGGGCATTCTCATGTATGAGGGGTTGTCCCAAAATTATGTTATTAGATGAGGAAGATGCCACAACATAGGGCAAACACTTAGGTTTGCCCCTACCAGATGTAGGGTTAGACCTATGTGTCTAACCTGTTATGAGACCTCCCGTTACAAAATTCATTCTTCAAAATCCCTGCCGAGTAGCCGGGTTGTTTCCCACTTTCTATTGTTGGCAAATACTTTGACTTCGTATGGCATCATTCTTGTGATGAGTTCTCCATGTTCAATGTTTACTGTCTCATTACCATATAGAAGAAAAAGTTTCTGGCCGTTCAAATTCTTTAAACCATTCACTACAACCCCCATATGCCTGTGATCATTTTCATTCACCAGAATGACCAACCAATCGTTGCCAATCCTTTTGGCCGTCAGCCGGACACCGTTAATATCCTCATTCAAATCGGATGGGATGATTTCTGCATTCAGATTTGGCACATCCGGAACGACTAAAAAAGGGTGGATCGTAGATAATTCGTTGGTCAAAGCGTAAATCGATTGGCGGAAAGCTACCGATTTCAAATAATGTGATCCCCAATACAAAATCCCTCGCGCGCCATGAGCGATGACATCATAAGCCATGAAACGGGATTCTTTGAACGTGGGGTAAGCCACTTCAGTTTCGCCATAATAATCCCCCAATTCGCTCCACGCGAAGGCTTGCAGCACCATCCAAACTGGCTTGCCGCGTCCGACTTGTTTCCAACGTTCCGTGGCGTTACCCATCCTGAAAATTCTTCGGTTATCCTTTTTGACCGGATAAATATCACAGCCGGTGATATCGATGAAATTCAAATACTGCCGAACATATTTCAAATCGCTGTGGACGGCTTCATTGATCCAAAATGGATGATTGTTCTTATCAACCGATTTGATGTACTGAACGGCTTCACGCATATTCGGGATGATTTCCTTAGCTTGTTGCTGGGCATACTCAATGGCGTTAGGAGTTTGTTTCCACCAGGCGCCTGGCACTTTGTGAATGTTCTTTGTTCGATACAGGCGGCTGGCCGCAGTAAAGTTCCATGCAATTTCATCCGGCCCTTCCCAAACAGCCAATGCCGAATGGTCTTTTACAGTCATGACAAGTTCCTGCAACTTTTCCGTATTCCCACAATGCAGCGGAACTGTCATTATTCCCAGCATTCCGGCGGCTTCAGCCCGGTCAAGGTCTTCTTTGCTGTGGCACCGTACAAGATTCACACCTGCTTGCGCCATCGCGTTTAATTTGGCGTCGTCTTTAGGCAATTCATAAAAACCCAAGGGAAATAATTGCTTCCCGTCTTTAACCAGAAAACCGCTGTCATTACTGTGACATTGCATGGATAAGCCCGGTGTTATCCAGAAAACAGTGAGCAATAGTATCGTGATTATTGTTTTAGTTTGTTTAGGAAGAATATTCATTGCAGGAATCCTTTTTATCATATTAATGGCTAATCCGTTATTATCTCAAAACTTAATTGAGAGGCCTGATGATAATCCCAAGGTGGGCAAACACGCAGGTTTGCCCCTACAAATGTAGGGTTAGGTGGGCAAACACGCAGGTTTGCCCCTACAAATGTAGGGTTAGCCCTATGTGTCTAACCTGTTTTGATAGATCAA
This sequence comes from uncultured bacterium, assembly GCA_964643335.1. GTDB lineage: Bacteria > Hinthialibacterota > Hinthialibacteria > Hinthialibacterales > Hinthialibacteraceae > CAZXSQ01. Next base: position 5,678 of record CAZXSQ010000076.1, on the reverse strand, counting down.
TCACTTATTCTTGAATATACGAAAATCCCATATAATTCAAGGTGTCATTAAAAAAATTAAACTTGTCGAAAGTCTAACTCGAATGGCATCATACTTTACAAGTATAATTCTCTTGCTTTATTATCACCACATATATGAAACAGGGTTTAATCATGAAAAAAGTTAAAGGTACAGATGCGCTGGACGTGCTCAAGAATAGATACGGCATTGAGCCAGATGATGAGGAAGTCATTGAAGCCCATGAACAAATGATGGTTGCCCAGATGATTTATGATGCCCGTACAGAAGCCGGTCTGACGCAACAAGAACTGGCCGAGCTTATTGGGACAAGACAATCTGTGATTTCTCGTTTAGAGGATGCGGATTCCGAAGGGTATTCCCTCCCTAGGTTGCAGAAAATTGCGAACGCTTTGAATAAGAGGGTTAAAATTGAATTTGTTCCTGCCAGCCATTAGTAACATCCGTAGGGGCGGTTCGCGAACCGCCCCTACTGCGAACCGTCCCTGCCGCGAACCGCCCCTACCACGAACAACCCTGCCAGTATCTTTCATGTTTTTTTGAACTGAGGAATTTTCAACAATTCGCCTCCCTTTAAAGCCGATTGATGGGCGAGGATGCCGGGGACAGTGTAGGCCAGTGCTTCATAGACATCGATAGTGGGGGCGCGGTTGTGGATCAATGCATCGATGAACTCGTGCGTCAAAAATGTATGCGAGCCGTGATGACCGGAGTTATGCCTGAGCGGTTCCGGTAGCATATCGGTTTTCCACCACTCAGGCTGTTCGTAGTGTTCAAACTGCGGGAGGTTGCGGGTGAATCCAGCGTCGTCTTTTTCAGTTTGCTTGCCTTTGCGAATAATTACTGGACCAAGGCCGTTCGGATGAGCGCTATAAAAACTCATTCGATTGCCGATCCATTCCGCTCTTTCACACCCGCGATGTGCGCCTTTCCACCAGACATTGACACGGAAGCCGTGATTTTTGTCAGTCTTAAACATGGCCGAGGCGTTCCAGAAAGGATTGTTGTATCTGTTGTCTTTGAGAATCGGATCGTCATCACCCCATCCATGGCAGACCACTTCGGTTAATCGTTCTTCAGTAACGCTGATTAAATGCGCCGTGCAGTGAGTCGGATAATGCATTGGAGCCATGCCGTGACGCCAGGTTCGTTTTCCGTTTTCAAAGTACAATGCTTCCAGGCCGTCATGCTGGTATTCGGATTCGCAGTAGTAAATCTCACCGAATTTTCCTTGCTCATAAAATTTACGTGCCGAAATGGTAGGTTGCTGGAAATAACTGGTTTCAGCCATCATATAAGTTAAGCCGTATTTTTTGACCGTTTCGTATAACAACTCAGCCTGCTCCATTGTGCCGTAAGCGGCTGGCACTGCGCTAATGGCGTGTTTGCCGTGCTTCATTGCCTCGACAACATGCTGCACATGCAGCGGTCCGTCAGTAAAAATGGCGACTGCATCAATGTTTTTATCTTTGACCAGCTCTTCAAGCGAATTATAGGACTTCTCACATTGATAAGTCTTCATTAAACGTTCCCGGCGTTCCGGCCGGAGATCGCTCACCGCTTCGACGATGCAATCCGGATGCTCGTGCCATTGGAAACTGCAACCGAATCCACCGCCTACGACACCGATGCGAATTTTTTTGGGTGTTGTATCGGCAGCTAATAGCGAATGGGATGCGGTTGAACTGACAGCTAATGCAGCTCCGCTTTGTTTTAAAAAATCCCGCCTGCGGTAATGTGATTTATCTTCCCTATCTGAATTATCTTTAGTTTCTTTGGTTTTGGTTAAGAATTGTTGTTGAGTATTGATCATGATTAATTCCTCGTTACGCCGCCGTCCCGGCGGCATTTTATTTGTTAGCCGGCAAGATGCCGGCGTTACAATTACAACATTCAACCGAATATAACCCATGATTTTCATGAGATAAAGGTACTGCAATCCAAAGAAGTACATTTGTTGGAAACCTTGAAGAATGCTAAGATTTTGAAAAATTGGATTAAATAACGATTGTTGAGCAATAACAACGCGGAGGGGAATGAATGTCTAGTATAGGTGTTGGTATTATTGGATTTGGATTTATGGGGAAAACACATTCTTACGGGTATCACACCATTCCTTTTTATTATGATGAAATCCCTATTCAATACAAATTGAAGGGAGTTTGTGTGCGCCGCAAAGAAACCATCGATGAGGCAGTCAATGTTGGTGGATTTGAATTCGGTACGACGAATTATCAGGAGTTGCTTGATAGGGAAGATGTTCATGTGATTCATATTTGCACTCCAAATCATTTGCATCGCGAACACGCCATTGCGGCGATTCAAGCAGGGAAACATGTTTATTGTGACAAGCCGCTTGCTGGAAGTTATGAGGACTGCCGGGCGATTGCACAGGCGTTGGATACTGCAGAACGGTACAGGCGGGACGCCTATTTTACCCATTCAAAGAATCTGGTTACTCAGGTGTGTTTACAATACCGCTACTATCCATGCACGATGAAAGCGAAACAATTGATGGATGAAAGAATCTTGGGGAAAGTCCATAGTTTCCGTGCGTGCTATTTGCATTCCAGCTCAATCAATCCCAATAAGCCGTTGACGTGGAAATTGGATAAATCCTTTGGGGGTGGGGTACTTTATGATCTTGGTTCACATGTAATGGATTTGGTTGGATGGCTTATCGGTCCGTTTGCGAAGGTGTTTGCTACCACTCACATTGCTTATCCAAAAAGACAACGGCCGGAAAGCGGTGAATGGGTCAATGTCGAGGCGGACGATCTCGCGTTGATGATCTTGCGCACTCATGATGGAGCAATGGGAAGTGTGGAAGCTTCTAAAATTGCCACGGGAACAAACGATGAGCTGCGTGTTGAAATCCACGGTGAGAATGGAGCGATGCGGTTTAACTTAATGGATCCCAATTGGCTCGAGGTATATCAGATCGAAGATCCTAGCGAGCCAATTGGTGGGATGAGAGGATTCAAAAAAATCGAAACGGTTAGCCGTTATCCTGAACCAGGTGGAAAATTTCCTCCCGGTTCATCCAATATTGGCTGGTTGCGCGCTCACGTTGCATGTCTCTATCAATTCTTATGTGCCATAGATGGTAAAGGTGTGGCGCATCCCAACATCCGAGAAGCGGCTGAGCTCCAACGGCTTATGGACCTGGCTTATCAATCATCGGAGAGTGGAAAATGGGAATCGCTATGAGCCGTCCTCAGGTAGAAGTTTGACTTTGATGTTTTTGAAATACACCTTGCTTTTTGGATCATGATTTTGAAGCGCAAAGGTTCCGCTTGAAATGTACCGCTTCGGATGGCTTCTTGGTGGCTTGTGATTTTCCGGCTCAGTAAAATCCAGTAACACTTCATCATCTGCTTTGACAATGATCCTCTTGCCTTTCACTGTAATTTCTAGAGTAAACCATTTGTTGTCTTTCACATTGGTTTCATAAAGATTTTTGACGCGGTATAAACTTCCGGTTCTGATCTTTTCTCTGGGCATGGAGTTGTTGATCTGCACTTCATATCCTTTATGAGGAGATGTGCTTTCTTCATATTCCGTATGGAAAAAGACACCTGAGTTGGTTCCTGTCACCGTCTTGACATCGGCACGGAAGACAAAATTTTTAAAGTCATGATCGGCTACCGGGCCAACATAATAGAGATGAGCGCGAGGGCCGTCTCCGACAATCATTCCATCCCTAACAAAGACGGAATCGGGATTTTCAACCGCTTTCCATCCGTCAAGGTTTTTCCCATTGAACAAGTTAACCCAACCGTCTTTCGTTGCTGTATCACTGCACCATGAAAACTGTGAAGAAAACATGAACAGACAAACTAGAATAAAATTCAAATGCATAAAACAATCCTTTAATCAATATTATGCCGTCCTCTCAGCGGCGTCATGAAAAAGCTGGCAAGATACCGGCGTTCCTTATATTGTAGGCAACGGCCATTTATCTCTGTAAGTCCGAGTCAGGTATTTGTTCTTACCTTCCTTCATCAACTGATCCCGTTCCGGATTATAGCGGACTTTTTCATCGGCGAGATATGAGACGTTTCCAAGAATGGAGACCGCCGCGCTGATGTGGCCATTTGCAATATCTGCTACTGGTGACTTTCGGCTTTTTACGCATTCAATGAAATTATCCGCATGTGCGACTAGCATGTCGTTTGTAGGACGTCCTTGCGCCAATACTTCCTTGCCATCATTGGTGTAAACCTGCCAGCCTCCGCGGTTGACGATCAATGTCTGGTCTTCGCCATAAAACGCAGTACCGGTTCCTCTCCCGTCGAAGGTGTGTTTCGACCACATGCGAAGTTCCCACATCATGGTTAAATCGGGATATTCATACAACGTCAGCTGCGTGTCCGGAGTCTCTTTGTCATCGTCATAAATGTGCATGCCGCCCGATGAAGATACAGCTTGAGGCCAGCCCAGATCCAATGCCCATAAACCGATATCGATCCAATGCACACCCCAATTTCCCATATCGCCGGTACCATAATCCCACATGAAACGCCAATTGTAGTGAAATCGGTTTTCTGTAAATGGTTTCTTGGGTGCCGGACCAAGCCACATATCGTAATCGACGTAATCCGGTGGATCGGTAGGTGGTTTATGACCGATGCTGCCGCGTCCCAAAATCGCCCACGTACGGATCATGGCGATTTTTCCCAGTTCCCCCGATTGAACATATTCTTTCGCCTCCCGAAAATGATTCGAACTGCGCTGCTGTGTTCCATGCTGGACTATACGATTGTATTTTTGTGCGGCTTTGGCGATCATGCGGCATTCATGAACATTGTGGGCGCAAGGTTTTTCGATATAGACATCCTTACCCGCCTTTACTGCTTCAATGGCTATAATACCGTGCCAATGATCCGGAGTGGCAATAATAACGGCATCAACTTCGTCATCATCCAGGACTTTTCTGAAGCCGGTATGAGTTTTGGGTTTCCTGTCCTGCGCCGATTCTATGTTATTGGCTTTTTCTTCCAATACTCTTTGATCCACATCACATAAGGCGACAATATCGGCTTTGCCGGTTTTGATCATGGCGCGTGTATCGCCAAATCCCTGATTTCTCAATCCTATGGTTGCTATTTGCAGTTTTTCATTAGCCCCTCTTGTTGAATGCGGCTGTAGGGCCAATGCGCCGAGTCCTGCAATAGTTCCCGAGGCTTTCCTAACAAATGAACGGCGGGAAATGTCGGTCATCTCGTTTTACCTCCAGTATATATAGCCAGTTTAGAATGTTTTTGGTGCCTTAATAAAGACTAGCATCAGTTTGATGTGTTGTCAGCTTGTCTTGGGATGGATTCCAATATGTAAATAAAATTTAAATACAACTTCATTTATACGTTTTTAGCAATAGACTTTGTTAACTTGCCATCATGTAGGGGCGGTTCGCGAACCGCCCCTACATGAAACTTCAGGATTTTGGTTGAATCTGACAAACCATGAATGATTAAAAAAGGAGTCTGTTATATAATGCGAAAATATGTAAACACCCTAATCGCTGCAATCGCGCTGATCTTATTCACGCAAGCGGCTATGGCTTCTGTGGAGGAAATCGCACCGGGCGTCTTTTTTCGATTGGAACCCAAAAGCTGTAATAATGGCTGGATTGTGTTTAATGATTATGTTTTAGTTAT
>CAZXSQ010000075.1:0-17863 GCA_964643335.1 uncultured bacterium | reverse complement strand
GCTTCGGCAGTATGCGGCTTTACTCCAAACGGAGAATATCACCATTGAATTTACTGAAGATGGAATCAATGAAATGGCACAAATGGCCGCCGAAATCAACCGTGAAACCGAAAACATCGGGGCCAGGCGCTTGCATACCATTATGGAAACCATATTGAAAGAGATTTCTTTTGATGCGCCGGACCTTTCAGGACAGACTCTAAAAATCAATTCTGAGTATGTTAAAGATAAACTGGGCGGCATTGTTGCCGATACAGACTTGTCAAGATATATACTTTAATATCTATTGATTTCTTTTTACCCTGTAAACCCACCTTTATATTTGAGAGATTGTTTAGTGACATATTTTTAACTAAAAAGCTTAAATTTTACTCTTTTATCCTTCTAACCAGACAAAATAAAGCCTGAAATAGCTGTTTTTTTCTTAAAATTGAACAGTACAGGTTTTATAAAGTTGCTTTTTGTGTTATTCTTGATTAGATAATATTTTCACTATTTTAAGGAGCAAATTGGGGGCTATTTATTCAAGTGACAGGGGTGCTATTGAAGGTTGATTTCCTGAATTCATTAAAAACTAGACTCTCGAGCACTAATCCTACATTAAAGTTTGAATTATGAAAAAATTGGGTGATAAAAACCCAACAAAAAATACATATAAAAGGGAGAACAAGATGATTAAACCTCACGGTTCAGAAAAACTTAATCCGCTGTTTGTACAGGATGACCAGAAAAGGGCTGAATTAGAGAGAGAGGCTGAAAGTCTGCCCTCGATTGTTGTCTGCTCTGCTGCAGCCGCCAATGCTGTCATGTTGGGCAGCGCCTATTTCAATCCATTAAAGGGATATATGAATCTAGCCGACTCTTTGAGCGTGGCGGAAAATATGCGTATGACTGATGGTCTTTTTTGGCCTGTCCCGATTGTCAATGTTGTCGAGGATGCCGCCGGGATTACCTCCGGTCAGCGAATTGCGCTTCGCGATCCGAATGTAGCGGGTAATCCGGTTTTGGCTGTTATGGATATGGAAGGTGTCGAACAAATCAGTGAAGATCAAATGAAGCTAATGACTGAAAAGGTTTTCCAGACAACTGATCCTAATCACCCAGGTGTAGCAGCATTTACATCTGTAGGGCGGACGATGCTTTCCGGTCCCATTCAGGTTTTGAACTTTTCCTATTTCAAAGATGATTTTCCTGAAACTTTCCGTACGGCTTACCAAATCCGCGAAGAAATGCGGCAGCGCGGCTGGGAAAAAGTGGTCGCCTTCCAGACCCGTAATCCTATGCACCGCGCTCACGAAGAACTATGCAGAATGGCATATGAGGCTGTAAATGCAGATGGCATTCTGGTTCACATGCTGTTAGGGAAACTGAAACCCGGTGATATTCCAGCAAACGTTCGTGATGCGGCTATTCGCAAAATGGTTGAGTTGTACTTCCCGCCTAACACGGTCATGATTACCGGTTACGGTTTCGATATGCTTTACGCCGGTCCACGGGAAGCGGTTCTGCACGCGGTCTTCCGACAAAACGCTGGCTGTACCCATTTGATCGTCGGCCGCGACCATGCCGGTGTCGGGGATTATTACGGGCCGTTTGACGCCCAGAAAATCTTTAAGGAAGAAGTTCCGCCTGACGCCCTTGAGATCGAAATTTTTGAAGCCGATCATACCGCCTGGTCCAAGAAATTGAACCGAGTGGTGATGATGCGCAATGCACCAGATCATACCAAAGAAGATTTTGTGCTTCTTTCCGGAACTAAGGTGCGCGAAATGCTGTCCAATGGCGAGCCTTTGCCGGTCGAGTTCTCACGGCCGGAAGTGGCGGCCATCCTGATGGAATATTATCAATTCCAGGCGAACAAATAAGCTCCCCTGTTTTTGTCTTGTCACTACAGAAGCCCGTTTCATTTATTTGAGGCGGGTTTTTGTTTTTGCCGTGGGTTCACACCCACGGTTACGTGCTCCGTGGATTCACACCCACGTCTACATGATGTCGTCCCTACGGGACTTGTTTGGTTTTGGTAAGATGGGGAGGGTGGCAAGATACACCCGCTGCGGCGAAAGCCCTTGCGGTAATGTTACTTTGCGCTATTTACGTCAAGGGCTGCTTCGCTTGCCCTTGGCACCCAGCATCATCTGGGATGCATTGGTGATCAGGTTAACAAATACCTGCTTCAATAGATCGGGATCAAAATAAATCGAGGGGAGATTTTGTTCATAATTTTTGGTTACTTTAATATTGTGTGAGCTGCGTTGTTGGGCTGTCAGTTCCAAAACAGAATCAATAATTTTTTCCAAATTACAATAAGTTTTTCGCTGAGGTTTTGGACGGGCAAAGTCCAGGAATTCATTGACAACATAGTTCAAGTGCCTGGTTTCTTTCATCAGTATTCCTCTGAATTCTTCGCGTTGTTCAGGAGAAAGTTTGGATGATGTCAGGATTTCAGCAGCGCCTTTTATTGCGGACAGAGGAGTTCTTATCTCGTGTGCGACTCCAGCAGATAATTCAGCAAGTGCCTGCACTCGTTCGGTTCTTCGCAGTTGTTCTTCCGCATTTAAAACTTGCAGTGTTTTATCACGTAAGTCTTGATACGATTGTTTCAATTTTTCTGCTGTTCGAAGGTATTTTTCGGATAAAAATCCTGTAACCAATCCGAGAAAGAAATGCACTCCGGCTTCCAGTGTTTGATATAAATTTTCATCAAAAAAACCACCTTTCCATTGCAGCCATATATGTGAAAGATGCATCATCGACATCGCTAGTCCCATTAAAATACCGCCCCATATACCAAACCAGTAAGCCGGCACGATGACAGGGATATAGCACAACCGGTCGTAAATCAAATGAAGATAGCGCACCTCTACGGGGGTGAAATAATGCAGATTCGACACAACCACAGCAAACCAGCACGGTTGCCAATCGTGTAAACGTGATTCGTTTCATTTGTTTTTTGATCTTTTTATATAAATTATACCCTTTTTTCTTTTTTAAGTTTTGTTGGGCACCCAACGTTTTTTGGGGTGGCAAGGGTGTGTCATTTACCCGCACCTCCACCACCAAAGATGCGGGCTGGAAGCCCGCGCTCCCAGATTGTTCCATGTCACCCGAAGGTTGGCTGCCGAAGTATGCTTTGTGCATAATTACATAGATCGATGTTGCTTGGAATTTAGCAAGTTGTGTGCCATTTTGCTTTTTTGGGAGTGTATGTTTAAAGTTTGTATCTGGGGCCGTGGGTTCACACCCACGGTTACGGGATGTCGTCCCCACGGGATTGTTTGGGTTTTGGTGAGATGGGAATCCCAAAGCAAAAATAAGATGCATTTTTCTTGCTATGTCTTTGAACCCAATCCAAGATCAATATACAATCCGCCGTCTCAATGAATTACGGGGTTGCATCCTCACATACCACTCGGAAACCGGTGTCATGGATGGCTTGCGATGGCAAGTAGTGCAGTCGAAATGCCGAGCGTGCTCGACGCGGACGGTCAAGCCAGGAGCCACCGCGGACTGTCTTGCGAATTGTTCGATTGTTTGAGTTGTCGCTTGATGTCTGTGAATACAGGCGATATGTCGAGCTGGTCCACTCAGCAACATTACCGTGCATATCAAATAAGCCCCACGGATTAGGCTCGAATGTGCCTACGGGCGCTGAGACGCGCCAGCCGTCGTCGAAACGCGTATCTGCGGGACGCCAGGGCGGTAGGGCAGTCGGGACGTGCGGGTAGTCGACGGTGTGATGCGTGGCGCCGGAAAGGTTCGCGCAGCGGCTGAAGTCGTCATCAAGTGTGCCGTACCAGAGGGGATCGGTCCCACCGCTGCGGCAGGCGTATTCCCACTGCGCTTCGGTAGGCAGGGTGAAACGAATGCCCGTTTTCTGCGACAGCCAATCGCAGAACGCTATCGCCTGATTCCACGAAACGCGCACCACGGGTTGCTCGGGACGGTTCAAGTGGTGACCGCGTTCGTAGTCACCAAACTGATACTGCTCGCCCGTTTCCAGGCCGCTATCATGCTCGGGCTCGAAGCAGGCATACTGGCGATTGGTGATCTCGAAGCGGCCCATCCAGAAGGCCTCATCGATGGTGACCCGATGGGTGGGACGTTCGTTGGGATAGCCCTGCTCTGATCCCATCACAAATGAGCCGGATGGAATTCGGATCAGTTCCATGGTCACGCCGCCGGCCAATGTGATGCTCATGATTTCGGGGGATGGCGAGCTTTTTTGACAGCAAGGATCAGTTGGCCCGGTCTTGGAATTGCTTGTAAAGACATTCGGGATCAGCGAAGGTTCGGTATTGGTGTCAGTGGCCACAGAAAGAACGGCAGCGGGATAAACCGCCTCGGGATCTTCGCCGATTCCTGTGTAGCGGTAATGTAGTTCACGACGGCGCGCTGCTGCCGGTGCGACTAGGGCAGCTTTGTCAGGAATGTGTCCCACGACCTCTTTCCATGTCCCATGGGCGGGGGCGTTCAGGTCGATCCAGGTGATGAGCCGGTCCCAGGCCTCGGCGTTCAGCTGCACGCCGTAATGATCATCGCGCAGAATCTGTATCAGCTTGCTGGTGTCAGCGTGGAAATCGTAGGGCGGCAGCAAGTGAGCATCGCTCTCCAGCGTGGGGGTGTGGACGAATCGGCGCAAGGCCATGTAAGACGGCGTGAAATGCATCTGGAAAGCTGACGGAACACGCTGAGCGGGCCGGGCGGTCAAATCGAACGTTTTTTGCCCATTCTCCAGTGGACGGCCATGGTGACATCGGATGCAGTATGCATCCAGCACGGGCTGGACCTCACGAACGAATGAGAAGCCGCGCGGCGGACCGTACCAAGGCTTGATCGGCGAGGGTTCCCGCAACACGGCCATTGGACGCGATTCGGCCGGCGGTGTGGTATTCTGCGGCTCATGACAACCAACACATGAGAGAACTTCACCAGGCATGGCAGTGAACCAACTGCGCATCAAAGCCAGTGCTTTGCCTTCGCTGTCCAGAGGCTGGACTGCCACGGGCGTATAGGCCGGGACACGGAAGAAAGCCGACCCATCAGGCTCCACCGGAACCGTCCCGAGTATACGTCTGACATCCCACGGTCCATCAAAGCCGGCACGGTCTGGCTCGCCCCCGAAGCCGGGGAAGGTGAATTCATAGCTGATCAGCCGTAGCGACTTGACGGTCCCGCGCGGTACCCCGCGCAATCCAGGGCCGCGATAGACGTCGATCAGCTGTGCCATTGCTTCCTTCTGATCCGGCTGGACGATATCGGTCAACACAGGCGGCCTGCGGGTTTTCCGCAACGGAATCGGTTCAAGCATCGCCCGGCCTGGCTCCTCGAAGAGTAACACAAAGTTGTCAAACACATCGACCAGGTACACACCCCACAGCGATGTCTTCGTTGGTTGACACGAGACGATGAAGTATTTTTCGCTGAGCGGGAACGGATGCAGAAACAGGGGCCAATTGCCTCCGGCAAGCCCGTCTAGGATAACGGGATCGATCTTCTTGCCGTACCCTGGGATTTGCTGTATGGCACCGTCAGCCTCATGACGCCCCCGCGCCGGATCAAACAGCACGAGTTGGCCTTGGCGGGGCAGGTCGTGATGGCCTCCCACGACAGCGATGACTTTCGTCGGATGGTCAGGGACCGGCTGGGCGAAGAACATGGCGGCCGGCCAGAAAGAGTTACTGCCATAATACTCCATCTGGCGGCTGCCGTCTGGGTTGGCGTGAAAGAGCAGCCGCATGAAAGCGTGCGCGATGTCGGCGTACTCCCAGCGCTGATAAAGAATCCGCCCATTGTTGAGAACGGTAGGACACCAGTTGTGATCCTGATCATTGGTCAGACGGCGGATGCTCCCGTCGCATTCGCGCAAATAGAGATTCGCTACCTTCGATTTGCCACCTACACAAGGAACCCCTACGAAGGGTGCCGTCGAAGTGAAAACGATGCGGTCGTCAGGCAGGTAGCACGCGTCGTAATTGTGCACGTCCGGTTCATCGATCAGGGGAAGCCGCTTCAGCTGACCGCTGTCCAGGTGAAGTTCAGCAACAGTCCATCGCCCATTGGTATCGGGGATCGACAGCAACAGCCGATCCGCATCATAGTGCAAGTCGAGGTCGCCGATGAATCGGTCGCCCTTGGGTGTAAAGACGGTCTCCAATTCCCCGCTTGGGCGAACGGGCGAAAGGGCGGCCAGCGTGTTGTCGTAACCGGTTGGTGCGATGTCCGGATTGCTGTTGAAGTTTTTCGGCAGTCCCAATCGATCGGCGCGGCGCCGGATCATCAGCAGCCGGTCAAAGTCCAGCAGAGGGTTGGCTAGCAAGGCTTCATTCTTCAACGCTTCGAATTGCTCTTCGATGGTTGCATAGGCAGCTGGATCAGAAGCGGATGAGAGATGGTCATGTTGCTCTTTTAGTTCTTGCAAGCGCTGAAGGTAAACATTGCCATTTTGGTAGCGCTCTGGAAAGTCCGCAGTGAGGTCTTCGATAGCCATGCGCAATGCCCGCCATCGTTGTTGCGAGACGCCCGGTTCATCCGGGGAGGCGGCGGGCGGATACTCCGAGCGAATTACGAAGGGAAGCCAGGTCTGGGAATCTGCCAGGTAGTTCAGCAAGTTCGACGTAAGCTGTATCAAGTTCTCACGATGCGGATTCTCAGAGTCTCCATAATCGGGCCAATGCCAACCAAAGACGATCACACGTCCTTTGCCCAATGTGTATTCGACGAGGGGGTTTTCCGGTCCCGAAGGTGTTTTGGCCAGGATCATGCCTTCAACGGGACCGCCCCAATAAAAATCAGCGACGGCCGGACAGCCCCCTTGGCTTATCCAGACAATGTCCTCCTCGTTCGGCAGGCCATAGAAAGCGGGGTGGTTCTTCTCGACTGGTACCATTCCAGCCGGGTCTCGCCAGTTGCCCAGTTCGTGACGCTGTGGACGTATCACTCCTTCGAGACCAAGCTGCGCAACCATCGCCAGTGCGCCGCCGGAGAGCAGTACGCCCCGGCCCTGCGCTGCAAACTGCTTAATCTCCGCCAGGCTCGGACCACGATACATGGCGTTTCGCTCGATGGCGTCGCCCTGATGGTACCAGAGCACATCGAAATCGTTCACATCTAGGGCGTGGCCTGCTGGATCGGCGAAGGTGCCGTCTTTCTGCCGCAGGAGAAGCGTTGCCTGGCCCAACTTCGTTGCAGTTCGCCAGGCGGCTCGATTGTGGGGTCCCATTTCATCCAGCGATGACTCCACGGCCAAGAATCCGATCCGCGGCGGTTCAGCGCTCGGTACGGATGTATTGAAAAGCACGATGGCAAACGTCATCACACCTATGATCCACAATTTCCTGCGCCAATGTATTCCAGTAATACGCATTAGGCAATTTCCTCAATCATAAGAGATTTCTTTACACGATACCTCCATCATAGCATTATAGGGAACAATCCCCCAACGCTTCTGACCGCTGGAGCCGCTCTTGTATCTTGACCGGTCTGATCATGGTGGTGTATGCGCTGAGGCTTCTTGCAAATTATGCCTGACGATGTCAAAATTGATGTCGATCGGTCATTTTCCAATGACACCCGTGTGTTGGTAGATTGGGATGCACATTCAAAATGGAATGTGACGATCAATTCTTACATTCAGGAAGTCTTTATTATGAACTACAAATTCATCGCTGCTTTCATGCTCCCACTTCTATCCCTCTGTAACATCGGTAGTGCCCAAAAACTAACGGCTGACATTCCTTATGTCGAGAACGGTTACGTACGGCAGGTTCTCGATATTTACACACCCGAAAGTGAGGTTGAAGGGCGCTTGCCGGTCATGTTTTGGATACACGGCGGCGGATGGCAGACCGGCGACAAGAGCGATGTTGCCCTGAAGCCCAAGGTGTTGACTGAGCGCGGATTTGTTTTCGTGTCAACGAACTACCGTCTCTTGCCCGACGTGGAGATGGACGTGCTGATCCGTGATGTTGCCAAATCGCTTGGCTGGGTACACAGGAACATCGCCGGATATGGCGGAGATCCGAAACGAATCTTTGTCGGCGGCCATTCAGCCGGAGCACAACTCGCGGCTTTGATCTGCATCGATGATCGTTACTTGAAAGAAGAAGGGGTCTCTTTCGATGTTCTCAAGGGGTGTGTGCCGGTGGATGGCGATACTTATGACATTCCCAAAATCATCATGACGGCAGAGCTCCGGCAGGCTCTCTATGGCGGAAAGATGTTCACGTTTGGGCATCGGCAGAAGTTTGGGAATGACCCGGAAAAACACGTCGACTTCTCAGCTGTGACGCACGTCGCGAAGAACAAAGGTATCCCGCCGTTCCTCATCCTGTACTTTTCCGGCAATCCTAACACCCGAGCTCAGGCGCGATGCCTGGAAGCCGTGTTGAAGAAAGCCGATATCCCGGCAAAAGCGTACGGTAAACGGGACACTAATCACAGCCGCCTGAATAACGATCTTGGCAAACCCGATGATCCGGCGACGCAGGAGCTCTTCAAGTTTCTTAACTCACTTATCGACAGGAAATAAAATTTTCCGTGGGTTTACACCCACGGCTACGTGATGTCGTCCCTACGGGTCTTATTTTGTTTTGATGAGATGGGGGATTGACCCTTGGCAGCTGACTTGTTTATGTTGTGCGCGTATTCAAACTGTTGCAAGCGGGGACGCTTGCTTTACTCGTGAAGACACTTGCTTTACCCGTGAATAAAATACAGGCGGACATGACTGTATTCCTCGAATGTTTCCCCAATATTTATGGAATTGAATTCATTGCCGATTTTTTCCTTACACCTAGAACAGAGCAACCTCTTTCGTTAAACTGGAAAACCATACTCTGAACCTAATAAAGGAGAGGAAAAGCATGGCTGAAAATCAGTTATCTCAAGAACAAGATATTTATAAGTCGAGTTCATTTTATTGCTGGCTGGCTTTGATTGCCGGGCTGTTGGCTTGGACGTTCGATGGTGTTGAGCAGGGGGTTTATAGTTATATGACACGTCCTGCCCTTCTCGATATTGTTCCGGGCATATCCGAACTCTATCAAGAGAGGGAGGAAGTGCTGGATGAAATCGAAACACGTAAACAAGAAGGCGCACCGGTCAATCAATTGGAAGCGCGGGCGATGGAATTAAAGGAGGCGATCGATGGGCCGGTTGGCCGGTATTTCGGTTTGTCCTTGGCTTTCTGGTTGTTTGGGGCTGCAGCAGGGGGGGTATATTTTGGACGGATGGGAGACCGGCATGGCCGGGTGAGAAGTTTAATTATCTCTGTTATTGTTTATTCCGTTTTTACGGGATTATCCGCCTTCTCTCCGCATTGGATTATCTTCATTGGCTGCCGTTTTCTCGGGGCACTGGGGCTTGGAGGCGCATGGCCTTTGAGCGTGGCGTTGATTATGGAAACCTGGGAGGATAAATACCGCGCGGTGCTGGCCGGATTAATGGGAGCCGCCGCCAATGTCGGGTATTTTATCGCCGCCTCTTATTCGGAATTTATGAGAGGTCTCGGCTTTAACTGGCGGTGGGTTATCGGTATGGGATGCGTGATCGGTCTTAGCAGCCTCGTCGTCATTGTATTTGTTCCGGAAACGACCAAATGGAGGCAAGCCCGTGAGAAAAAACAACTCACTTCGATAGGGGAACTGTTCAAGCCACGGTATAGGCGCTCAACCATAGTCGGTACCTTGCTTGCAACAATTGCCTTGGTGGGGACATGGGGCTCTTTTTTATGGCTGGCGGCTTATGCCGATCAAATCGCCCAAGGAACGGAGTATGCGGCGACCGCCGGTTCTATGGTAGGACGCTGGCAATCTTACGGTCAGGTCATAGGCGGTTTTATGGGCGGTGTATTGGCCGGAATCATGGGAAACAAGAAATCCTGGATCTTCCTTTGCGTAATGGCCTGGGCGTCTGTTATGGCTTTGTTCGGTTTTAACACAGTGTTCGGGACACAAATGTTGTGGATGGGTGCTTTCGCCGGGCTGTTTGTCACCGCGTTCTTCGGCTGGCTGCCGAAATACCTGCCTGAATTGTTCCCCACCCGCATTCGGGCGACTGGCCAGGGATTTTCCTACAACTTCGGCCGAATATTCACCGGTTTTTGTGTGATCGGCGGCGGGTATTTGGTGGAATTCTTCCAAGGAGATTTCCGCAAAGGAATGATGGTCATGTGTTCTGTCTATCTCTTGGGGCTGATCGTGATTATCTTTGCACCGGATACGAAAGGGAAGATGGTATCAGATGAAGAAGACGAAGCTTCCATGCTAGAAGGAAGTTAAGTTTTCGAATATACAAAAGGTCAAGCATAATAAGTAGGGGCGGTTCGCGAACCGCCCCTACCAGATTTCCTGATATCAGTCGATTTGACCGTTTGGTTCGAGAACGACTTTGATCAGTCGGGATTCGTGCATGCCCTCGAATCCTTCCTGCCAGCGTTCGATGGGAAGACGGACAATCGTCATGGGGGAGACGTTGATTCTACCAGAATCCAGCATACCCAACACACGTTCCCACATGTTCCAGTTGTGGCTGAACACTCCTTGAAGTGTTGCCTCTTTGTGAACCAATGGATCCAAGGAAAAATTATAGGCTCCTGGACCCCAGCCCACGCGGACGATCTGCCCCCCGGGGCGTACGATATCGATAGCGTCTTTAAGTGTTATATTACGTCCGGAACAATCGATAACGACATCGATACCGTGTCCGTCACCAATACTGGCGGTCAATTCACGTAAACTGTCTTTATCCACGGCTACTATGTATGTTGCTCCAAACGTTTTGCCAAGTTCTAGGCGTTTCTCGTCTCGCGACAGACCGGTCAAAATAATCGGATAGCCTCCACGAAGTTTGGCCAATTGGACACACATGATTCCAATAGAACCACAACCCAATACCGCCACACTCATGCCCGGATGAATGGACGCATGAATGGCGACGGCGTGATAAGCCACGCAGCACGGCTCACAGATGGCGGCAAGGTGCATGGGAATATTTTCAGGGACACGGTGCAGGCAGCGTTCGGGAACGTTGACGAATTGTGTCATGCCGCCGTTTCTACGGCTGCCAAATCCTTCACGATGCGGGCATAAATGATAATTGCCGGTTCGGCAATAATTGCAATCGCCACAGATGAAGGCCGCCGTTTCGCAGACCACACGGTCACCCGGAGCAAAGGCGCCAACACCTTTTCCTGTATCTTCGATGACGCCGCTGAATTCATGGCCCAAAACCATAGGGGTGTTCACTGGCCATGAATGTTCGTTTAAATATTGGTGGACATCGGTTCCACAGACTCCCACAGCGGCCACTTTAAGCAGAACATGTCCCGGCAAGGGTTTGGGCACATTGATTTGTCGCAGTTCGACCGCCCGTTCTTTCAGTGCGTAATGCACAACCGCTGATTGTTTCACTCCTTTACCTCCCATGAAATTGAAAAATCAATAAAAAGACCTATTTCCTTATTATACAGAAAGGATCAAATATCGTTAGACGAAACGAATATATCAACAGCGGCAAAAGTTTGAGTTATTTGTCTCTATCTCTACTATATTTTGAAAAGGTTGTTTATAATGATCAATTATGAGTTTACGATATTTTTTTAAGACAAATGAATTGATTGAAGAATTTGCTGTTCATGCTATTTGGAAGGAGAACATGATGGCTTTTGCAATGTGGCCCTTACTGATCTTAGTGCTGATCCTTGTGGTTGTAGGATGAATAATGCTCTTGAAATTTCTGGCATCACAGGACGGTGCTCAAGGCGTCGGTATATTCGCAATGATTGTCGGGAGCATCGGAATTATTGTGCCTTTGATTGTTCTTATCGGGAATAGCTCGTTGAACATACAACTTGCGGTGCTTATATCGGGTGCGATTATATTTGGGTGTGGAGCCATTGCCACAGCCATTGGGAAAAAGAAGGAATAAAAAAGCTGTATTTATATTTGGTTTTCTCTTCCTTTCAATTTTATTTAATCGAATAAGCGTAAAATCTGACAATTTAACGAAAGGGGTAAAAACATCCGGCGCAGATGAAGCATATGCCTATTACACGCGTCAAAATGCAATCTTTTGGCCGCAGGGTAGAATTCCTACTGAGTAGAATTCCTACTGATATATTCTTACATGAACTCTTCCACATTTTGTCGCGGCATAATTCAGAACTGCGGCGCCGGCTTTATCAGACTATCAGTTTTTCCCCCTGTAAAAATGAACTCATATTACCGGAAAGTTTGAGAGACTATAAAATCACAAATCCCGACGCTCCATTGATCGATTATTTCATCAAGATCGCCTATCGAGGGGATGTGTATCAAGCGGTTCCCATCCTGTACACCGATCGTGATTATACGGGAAATGCATTTTTCTATTATTTAAATACAGGATTAATGGCCATCGAAGAAGTGGACGGTACGCATTCACCGATTCTTCAAAATAATCAACCTGTAATCATTTCTTATTCATATGCTGGAGATTTTCTTAGGCAGGTTGGCCGGAATACCAACTACACAATCCACCCGGACGAAATCCTGGCGGATAACTTTGTTTTATTCGTCAAAAGAGAAAGGGATGTCCCGATCCCGCGGATTTTGGATGAGATGGGTGGGGTATTGTCATCTTTTGCCACCAGTGGTATATCAGAACAGGTATGGGATTCCTATTAATCACCCAGGTGAGACGAACATCAACATGGTTCAACGGTACATTTGAATGAAAGACGAATCCAGGCAAACTACGCCTACCGGCATTTACTCCAAAAGCATTTTATTAGCTGGGTATTATAGAGGAAGATCTTGAAAAGTACTATTAAGTGAAACTCACAAAATCAAACTCAACATGGTGGTTCCCAGGCCAAAGGTGATTTGTTCTTGGCCGACGGCTGCGAGTTTTTGTAGAGCATTGGGGGTGTTGGATGGTGTTTCGGCAGTTGTGGTCTCCTTTTTGAATAGGATGGTTTGTGAGATAGCTTTGTCTGTGTTGATATGAAGTGTTGATAACGTATCGTCGACCGCGACTTTCTTTTCCTTTGCGTAATCTATACCTGTGCCAGCTGTAGACCTGGCCCAGCGGGCAATTTGGATGATTGCCTCTTTTTGCGGGGCACTGAGCGGAGGCGGTGGAGTCAGCTCTTCAGTGACTTCAATCAGCGAATCATCCATCGTAATGAAAAGATTGGAATTCTGATTCAACAGGGCGAACGAACCGCAGAACAGGATGACCACCGCCAGTCCGGCCAGCAGGTTTCGCGGCATAAGCAGCCACGCCCAGGCAGGTTGTGATGAGGTTCGGTTAAGCCGGTCGGACTCGATAATGCGATTGTGCACTTCCTGAACCGTGTTGCTCAGCAGCCGTTGGAGTTCTTCTTCTGAAAATTCCGGTTGAAGGGCTGCATCGAAGGATTGAAATGTCTTGAGCAGGTTCATACACAAATCGCATTCTTCCAGATGTTCTTCCACGATCTGTTTTTCAAGAGGATCGAGCAGACCGTCGTAATAGAACGAAATATGTTCTTCTGAAAGATGGTGTGTTGCCTTCATAGCCCGACTCCTTTTCGTACCAGTTGAGCGGCTGATCTGCCGTACATCTCTTCTAATATGGGTTTCAAAATTTTTATTAGTTTTTTTCTCGCTGTGAACAGTGCAGTGCCTACGGTTTTTTCCGAGCATCCGGTGACTTCCGCTATTTCTTTTAAACTCAAATCCTTACTGCTTCTCAAGGTCATCATCATACGCTGTTTCTTCGGAAGCGACTGGATCGCTTCCTGTATTTTCTTTTTTACCAATTGATCTTCCAGAAGATCGTCCGGCTGTGGTGAGTGTTCCGAGTGATCCGATTCGATGGCCGCCAAAAAAGAAGTATCCTGATGGTCAACGGTCATCACCCGTTCGGGTTTTATTTTTCTGAAATGATCGATACAAAGCCGGTTCGCCGTCTGAAACAACCATGATTTTAAACTTTTATCTTCTCTCAATGTTGATAAAGAACGATAAAGCCTTACAAATGTTTCCTGTAAAATATCCTTCGCCTCATCCGCGTCATGGATATAACGGTAAATAAATCCAAAAAGCGGGCGTTCGTATCGTTGAACCAGATCGTTATACCCACGTAAGTTGCCGTTTTTCCATAGACGCAGGGCGGTTACATCCGGATTATCGCTGGTATCTTCCATGCAGGTTATCCCTGCCGGACTCGCTATGGTTGAAACCGCCTGATTCATTGGTTCGCTGGTTTCTCCTGGATTGATGTCTCTTTTATAAACCGGTTTATCGCTCTCATTGATTATACGGCCGGGGGTATATAAATTTTTATTTTTTGTTTTAATTGATTTTTTGTTTTAATTGATGAAAGTTTTTTTATCTTTGATCGTATAGTATCACGAAACACTTTGATGCCGGTAGAGGCTATGAATCAAAAATTTGCCTTTCAATTATCCGATTTACATGTGTCTTATGGGAAAAAAGAAATTCTCCATGGATTGAATGTGGAGATCGAACCAGGTGCTATCGGCCTTTTAGGCCCGAATGGAGCGGGAAAAAGCACCTTATTGCGGACCATGATGGGTTTTCTGAAGCCTTCACAAGGTACCGTCAGAGTTTTTGGTATCGATCCCGGTTCTTATGGGGCGCATGTTCGGCGCATCTTAGGGTATATGCCGGAAGAAGATGCTTATATTCCAGGCATGAGTGGGGTGGAGTTTGTTTCGTATAATGGGCGTCTTAGCGGGCTGCCTCCCAAAGAAGCTATGCTTCGTGCCCATATTGTCTTGAATTACTGCGGTTTGGGTGAAGCGCGGTACCGGAAAATTGAAACCTATTCCACCGGTATGCGGCAGCGGGCCAAATTAGCCCAGGCGCTGGTACATGACCCGGATTTGATGCTGCTGGACGAACCGACAAACGGTTTGGATCCCCAGGGGCGTCAGTCCATGCTCGAGTTGATCAACGATATCACCCACAACAAAAATATATCCGTGATTCTGTCCAGCCATCTGCTACCCGATGTTGAAAGCGTTTGCGATCAGGTTTTTGTATTGTTCCAAGGGCAGGTTGCCACTGCCGGGCGTATTCAGGAATTGAAACAAATGGCACATGTTTCATATGAATTGCGTATTAAAGGTGATCAAGAACAGTTTTTCAATGCAATCAAAAATCGGGGGGGCGAATGCAGCTCTAAGCGCGACGGAATGATTCGACTTACCTTGGCCGAGAACCGTGGAACTGAAACGATTTTTGCTGCTGCCAAGGAAACCGATGTCCAAATTCGCCACTTGGCTCGTGAAGAGATGTCGCTTCAGGAAATTTTTTCTTCAGCCATAAAAAAGGTGTAGTTGAATTGAATATATTATAATCATAAAGGAGAAGGCTCTTGCCGGTTTATAAGCAAACATATCGCCATTATTCCGGTGTCTATTATCCGAGGGCGGCCGGCTGGCTGGTTATCGCTATGCGTGAGCTGAAACGCCGTTGGAGCAGCAAAGGATTCCGGTTTCTTCTCGTTGTCTGTTTGATCGTTTTCTTTGTTAATTTATTTCGCATTTATCTCGTTTCGAATATCGAATTGGTGAAATTCTTTGGTTTTAACATTGAACAATTCGAACGAATATTGAACATTGACGAAAAGTTCTATTTCGACTTTTTGCGGCTGCAAAATTATATACTTTTTCTTTTTCTGGTAACCATCGTAGTCGGATCGGACAGCATCGCTTCAGACCGGCGCACCAAAGCGATTGTTTTGTATTTGTCCAGGCCGCTGGGACGGCTGGATTATTTATTCGGCAAAGGTTCTGTGATTCTTTTTTATTTATACTGTATCACTCTTTTCCCCGCTTGGTTATTGATGTTTTTTTACGCTTTTTTTCACGATAATTGGCAATATCTTGTGGACAACATACCGCTGGCTTTGCGGATATTCGCTTTCTCGAATGTGATGGTCATACCAATGGTGTTTATCATTCTGGCCATTTCTTCAATGGTGAAGTCAGGCGGGAAGGCGGGAGTCATATTCAGTGCAGTGTATTTTCTGCCACCAATACTTGGAGCGATTTTCGGGGAAATGTTTGGTGATCCTCTCTTCGGCCATACCACACATGAATGGTGGTCACTCATTTCTCTGCAAACGATATGGGATCAGCTGGGGGGTGCTATTTTCCAACAAACTCCGGTGTTCGGTAATGGAATGCAAGTGTCATTCGAACAGTCTTCGGATTTCTTTGAAAAGATGCATTGGAGTTATCATGCGGTCATGCTGGCGTTGATACTGCTTTTGTGCACTTATATATTGCACCGGCAAATTCGTGCTGTGGAGGTGGTCAAGTAGACTTATGGCCTCGATCGAAATCAATGATTTGTCAAAGTGGTATGGTGAGGTGATCGGCGTCAGCAATATCAATGCGAAGATCGATCCCGGTGTCACCGGTTTGCTCGGTCCCAACGGCGCAGGGAAATCGACGCTGCTCAAGTTGCTTACCGGCCAAATCAAGGCGGATACTGGTTCAGCAAAAATCGGTAATCAGCAGATTTGGAATAATCCTTCTATGTTCGATATCGTGGGTTTTTGCCCTGATCTCGAAAAATTTTATGAAAGCTTGACCGGTCTTGATTTTATGACTTATACCGCCCGCCTGCATGGGATGTCAAAGACCCAGGGGAAAAAAAAAGCGATAGATATGCTTGAAAAAATGGGACTGGCCGATGCGGTAAACAAACGTATTGGCGCTTACAGTAAAGGTATGCGCCAGCGGATCAAATTCGGTCAGGCAATTCTGCACGATCCGGAGGTGATTTTCCTTGATGAGCCGCTGGGAGGGATGGACCCCATCGGCCGCCAGGAAACGGTGGAGATGATCCATGAATTTGAACGGCAGGGGAAGACGGTGGTCGTGTCCAGCCATATATTACATGAAGTCGAGGAGATGACTAGCCGGATTCTGGTGTTGAACAATGGTCTCCTGCTGGCCGAAGGCGATGTGCATGAGATTCGTGAATTGATCGACGAACAGCCCCGGCATGTAAGGATTGTAACCAGCGAGCGGCAGCGCCTTACAACAAGGCTGGTTGAATACCCCGAAGTGCAGTCGATCAGTTTTGCCGAAGACCCCAATGAATTAGTTGTGCAAACAACCGTTCCGGATTCATTTTATAACCGGATGGATGACTTGATATTCGATCATAATATCCCGATTCATCAGATGATCACGCTGGACGACAATCTGCAATCCGTATTTGAATACCTGGTGAAATCAAAATGAGTAAAAGTTTCTTGATACGTTGGTTTTATTCTTTGTCTGCCTTGGTAACGACCAACTTCCGGTTATTCATGCAGTTGAAGAATGCCTTGTTTCCCTTGATTGTGGTGTTTCTGCCGCTGGTGCCTGCGCTGGCCTGGCGGATTGTTTTTCATTTTTACCCGCCTCCACCCGGCGCGGAGGAAGGCGATCCTTATTTTATGTACTCCATTTTATGCGCTGCCTTGTTCCTTCAGTTCATCGTGCCGATTCTGGCACTGGGGAAGGGAATGAGCGTTTTTTCCGAAGAAGTGGAGGAAGGCACGTTGATGTTTTTATTTCTCCGCCCGGTTCC
Organism: uncultured bacterium; assembly: GCA_964643335.1. GTDB lineage: Bacteria > Hinthialibacterota > Hinthialibacteria > Hinthialibacterales > Hinthialibacteraceae > CAZXSQ01. Next base: position 287 of record CAZXSQ010000075.1, on the reverse strand, counting down.
GCGCACGCTTATTGTGTTGGGGAAATATCTTGCTTTTGTGTTGGCGACCGGTGTGGTGCTGGTGTTTTCACTTTGGCTGACTTTTCTGATTTTGGGCAGTGTGCCCGATTCGGATATGATAACCTATGATTTCAATGTGCTGCTGAAGGATATGTGGGTGCTTTGGCTGGGGCTGGCGGCTTATGGAGCCGTGATGATGCTGATTGGAGTCTATTTCAAGCGCTCGTTGTTTATCGGCATTATCCTCCTGTTTGTCTGGGACGCCTGGGCAGCCTATCTTCCCGGCA
>CAZXSQ010000074.1:12557-17910 GCA_964643335.1 uncultured bacterium | reverse complement strand
AATGATGGAAGATGGTTCCCCATCGATTAGAACTTGAAATGTCCCGGGGCTATATTCCGGAAGCCAATCCTTACAGCGCACCCAAAGCCGGTAAACCTTGGCTTCAGGAATATCAACATGAGTAAATGCATCGTCAATCGGCTCACCCACACCATGAGCTAGAAGGTAAGGAGATCCCATGACATCGACAAACTGCGAGTCATTTACCCAACCGCCTGAAGATTCAAAACATTCCGCCTCAATCCAAATCACTTCCGAAGAATAGACTCCGTATAGGTTACAAAATGAAAGGGTAATAATAGAAAGAAAGTAGAGATATATTAGTTTAGGTTTCATAATCAATTAATATTCTTTTTTTTAAGGATTTTTTTTACATTCAACAGTTTTTCTGTTTTTTTTACCCCAACGATGCTTTAAATGATAGTATTCAAATACCGGATGAGCCGTTTTTTTTACCCCAACGGGGTTTTAGATGATAGCCAGGGCTAACAGCCCTGGAAAACTAAACTAAGCATTCAACCAAAACCCTGTATGGGTTTTAGAAAGTTTATAACAATAACCTTTTCTTAGGCTTTTTGAAACTTTATTCTATGAGAAATCAACACCCGACATTCTCTAAAATCCCAAAAACAAATCCAGGGCTAATACGTTCTTTTCAAAACAAATATCAGCCCTGAACAATGTTATGAGATTATATTATTCCGCTTTTCCTTCAGCAAGAATGGCATGAGCATGCCTCGCCTGATGGCCGCGCAGGTCATGTGCATACTCTTCCAAAATCTGTTTACCTAATCCGTTGTAGTCACCACAACGATACAAGGCCCTGGCCAAAATAAGCTCACGCAAGGAGTAATCCCGCGTTGTGTTGTCGTTTGCGGACGTCAACGGAATTATCTCCTTGGCTTCCTCGATGGTGGAAAATGACTGGCCTCTCATCCTCGGCTTCTGCAAAAGCTCAGCCAGTGGTTTGGCTGCTTCCGCTTCACCCAATGTTTCCAAAGCGATAGCCACAGCACGATGATGTGAAAAATCGCTGTTCGCATCGAGTTGCTCAACTTTACCGATGATCGGTTGCACTCCTCTTTTATCTTGGGTGCGCCCCAAGGCGATAATCAAACTGTCGACCGGACTTAAACTGGTTCCAAACTGTCCACCACCTTTGAAAGCCCAGCCTTCATCCCATTCGCGGGATTCAACGGCTTTTATAAGGCTTTCACTGCCGGTCGAATCGCCCATCATTCCCAGAATATGAGCATAAATGAGTTTATCATTTTCAGACTCGGCTTCTTTGTAAGCTTCCTGCAAAAGCGGCAGCGATTCTTCTGGATGAGCGAGGATAACACCAATCGGTTCCAGAGCCGGTGGAGGCATCTTGTCGCCTTCTTCCAGTTCTTTTGGAGATTCAAGGATCCAATCGTAATGATAAATCACACTCTTAACCGCGTTCCCAATCACCTCGTCAGACATGGGATAAGAATCTTTATCCGTCAATACACTTTCGGGAAGATTCCCCTTCTTGACCAGGTGTTTTTGCAGGTTTTTGATGTCGATATCGCGTGTGCTTTGATTGTTCTTCGCGGCCATGGATGCAGCCACACCCATTGCATACCCCTGATTTTGAATACACGCCTGCATTCTCAAAATCGGCATCGCGTCACGATGCGCACTGATCCCCAATCCTGTAACAATGATGCCATCCAATCCTTTCGGTAACATGCATCTATATGGAGTATACGCCTCCATTCCTTTTCTATCGGGTGGCTTCATCATGAAACGCGGGTGGATTGTAAAACCATGAGAATCAAAGTTACTTTTAGACAAATTTACCGTATCCGGAAAAGTACGTTGATTGACAATATCTAATGGTGATTGAACGTAATCACCCACAATACGTCTACGTTCACGAGTATCGATCAACTGACCCAGGTCATATGAACCTTTGTATTTCTCCTTGGCAATCACGAAACTACGCCAGATATCAACTACGTCAGTATCATCTGTAAATGTATAATCCGTGTTGGTATAGTTTGCACCGGGCTGCCTCGGTGGCAGACCAGTTCCTTGCAGGGCGGCGTTTTCTGCGCTGGTAAACATGTAATCCGCACCGGCGGCTATAGCGATGTCGGAACTGCCGGTTGAATCGATCGTTACATCCGTCAATACGACTCCACGCCCCTCCGGTGTAGCCACAACCGCGCCTTTGACCTTTCCATCTTCCACAAAAGCTCCACAGCCAAGTACTCCGAACCAGATATCCGCACCGGCTTTGCGCAGTTCTTTACGGTACCATTCCATTTTCAACTCAACATCCCAACCGCGGAGTTTTTTGTTCTCTTCAGTGGCCAATTCTTCGATGTCTTGATCCAGCTCGGATGTAAAACCTGCTTTATGACCATGATAATAATGACCGATCAGTCCCAGAGTACCGACACCGCCTAATCCATGAAGATACTCCACCACCAAGGTTTTAGCGCCTTGACGGGCAGCCCCGATTCCTGCAGGCGCACCACCTGTACCGCCTCCAATAACAACCACATCGTATTCTCCCAACACCGGAAGACTGCGGTCTTCGGCAAGTACTACAGAACTTTCTTCGCTTACGGGCCGGAGACCAGTCAGCAATTCCTTGACGTCGCCTGTAGCGGCAGGTTGACCTATTTCACCGTCGAGATGAACGCCTTTAGGTTCCGGCAGGTTTCTGGCTTCTTCAGCCGCAGCCTTGCCTATACGCTTACCGAGTTTCATATATTCAAGCGGACGGTAAAGTTCTTCCGCCGCCTGGCGCGATACATCCGCACACGGTCCCAAAACATACAAACGTTCCACTCCGGCCGGACGGAAAGCTCCTAAGTCTGCTTTGTCAGCCCCTGGCCATGCACCTGTAAGACTCTTCTGTCCTTTCATCGGGTCTGGTGGAATTTGAAATAACTCTTCGGATGAATCTTTCTGATTCCGGTGCCAGGTTTTATCGCGGGCTATTTGCTCTGCCTTGGCGAATGAGGCGAACGAACCGTCTTTCATGGGCAAATCAAGGGTATATTCATACGCGGTATAATGCATTCCATATTGCTCGCGCATTTTGGCATAAACCGGTGACGGCTTTATGCGAATATCCAAATCACTTTCCTCTGGAACCTCACCGCCAATCACGATTCGTTTGAAAGTCTGAGTTCCCGATGGATACGGTTCGAATTCTCCACCCGCCATTCGCGCTACATCCGCTCTTTGCATGGCGTCGATAACGGCCTTCGCTTTGACCGCCTGCCGGCCGCTTCGGTTGACCATAACAATCCCGGCTGGCTTTCCATTGGCATCCCGCAGGACTTCGGTTGTATAACAGCTGTAGAGGAACTGAACACCCGAATCCAACAACGCTTGATCCAACGTATACTTCACATGCAACGGAGTCGGAGGACGGCGGGCTTTGGTTTTTTGCACTTCAGGCAGGTTGGCCTCGATAACGATTTCACCGATCAGAACACGTTTTGCACGAGGATGTTTTACGATATCCAATTTAATATAACGGGCATTACCATCCACAACACCTGCCATGTCAAAAGCCGATGTTTCAACATTGCGTAAGCGTTGTAATTCATTTTGAATAGTTGCAATCTGCTTCCAATTCTGTTTGTCATCACTGCTGGATACAATGACCTTTTCAATAGCAAAGTCATTGACCCGCTGGTACGCCATGACATGAACACGTTCGAAATGCTTTTTTTCAAGTAAATCCACAACAATGCTAACATTGCCGTCATATTGAACACTTTGACTCCCAGCATTTCCCCATTGACCGTCTGACAACATCGGAGGCGATACCCGGTCTTTGTGCTTGCCTGCAGACGGCCGATCCGCTTCGTACTTGAAGGGAATACTTTTCCCCACTGACGGAGCGACAAACGGTTCCGTAAACATTTCTTTGGCTAAAGCGGACTGCGGTTTTTCATCCGGCTGAAGCCAAAGCCGGTACGTCGCACAAACGTCTTCACCCAGATAAGGACGCGGCGCCGCTAAAAACACCTCGGCACCGTTTCGAGCCGCTTCAACCGCAGCGGCTACACCAGCAGATGTGCCGCCAATCACAACCACATCCACGTCATAGGCGACCGGGATGTCCCGCTCAGTTTCATTAACCACAGCGGCATAAGTCAAAACCGGCAAAAGAATACAAGCTAACAAAATACAAAGTCTTTTTCTCATCATATCATTTCTCTCCTATGCTTGATTTTCTTACGCCCTTTTCAGGGCTATGTGTTTAACTTGAACAATTCCAGGGGCGATTGCCCACTGGCTATCTTCTAAAATCCTTTCAGGATAAACTTCAAAAAAAATTCTTACTTAAATTACTGACTTTAAGCACTGATCATATATTTGTAATTAATTATCTAAAAAAAATTCCATATAGTGGGGCGTAATGTCCTGTTTTGCATAATACCAGTTAAATAAAGAAGGTTTTTTTACCCCAAAGAGATTTCACATGCTAGCCCGGGTTAACAGTTTTTACCCCAAAGGGGTTTTTTATGATAGCCTGGGCCAACAGCCCTGGGAAAATATCCCATAGCCCAAAACCCTGAAAGGGTTATAGAAAGTCCTACAATCCCACTGCCCAAATATAAAAGAAATCCTAAACTATCCCATAAAATTTCTATAGTAGGGAAAACCCTACTTTTAACTGAATATTAAAACCGATTGTTTCAATGGATTTTCAAACAACGAATTCGAGGAGGGCAGGATTGTACCTTAGAGTATTAAGAAGTTCATTCCAACGAGGAAATCACCAATAATCACGCTATCCCAAATCCAAAATCAACTTAAATAATATTATTTCCCAACCAACGAATCATCGCAAGGATAAGAAGATCGTGCGCCAAGCTTGATGATATCCCCAAAACTGGTAAGACCATTGGTCACCATATAGGTCACGGTATTCCCCCAGGTGTTGGTGAAATCCGGTCCGGCGCTGGTGACTTTGTAATCACGGCATCTCGCCTGCTGAGGCAAAATTGACAAACCCGCGTGATTAATCCGGCTCCAGGCATCGGTATAATCATATGTCACATATGCCTCATTCTGACCCTCATTCAACCGCGTACCGGGAGGGCCGTATAAAAACGGATCCTGGGGTACAGCAGGAATGTAGGAGACAGGAGTGGTCAGTGGTATCAACCGGCGGTTTACCGGATTCTTCTGAACTCCATTCTCATCCAGCCAGGGCGGGTAGATATTATTATCGATCCTGTAACTTTCGAGTGCGGTGGTAATGGTCTTTAATTCCGATTCGGCTTTCGCGACTTTTGCCCGTATCTGAGCATTCAAGAAATTCGGAACAGCGATTGCAGCCAAAATGCCAATG
>CAZXSQ010000074.1:2611-12547 GCA_964643335.1 uncultured bacterium | reverse complement strand
AACTCGATAAGCGTAAAAGCAGTTGTAATTCTGGAAGTACTCTTCATGTCTTTAACCTCATTTATAAATTTAACGGCGAACACTTTTAGCCTATCCTGGGACAAAGAATTTTACTTCATTTTGTTCAATATTTCAACAAACATATGTAAAATTATTCAACAATTCTATCGAACAAAAACATTTTTAATTTATCTAGCGTAGAACAATGTTGCGTTATCGAATGGTTCAGACTCCACATCGTTCCGCCCAGGCGTTATACAAGCCTATCATCTCTTTTGCTTTTTCAGGATTTTGATTAACCAGATTGTTTAATTCGGTTCGGTCGGTTTCCATATCGTAGAGTTCCCACGGCCCGTTCTTTGCCGCAACCAGTTTCCATTTTCCTTGCCGGACGGCTCGTGCACCGTTGAATTCCCAAAAGAGGGTACCATATCCCTCACGCTGATTCCCCTGAAAAATGGGCACAAGACTCTTGCCTTCAACCGGCAATACGGCATCGCCGTGATTGGTTTCCGGATACTCAGCACCGGTAATCTGCAGACAGGTCGGCATCACGTCCATGATGTGTCCCATTTGTTGTGTTATTTGTCCTTTTTCACGAATAACTCGTGGCCAATAGGCAATAAAAGGTGTGGAAATACCACCTTCATGATCCCACCGCTTGTACTTCCTGAACGGAGTGTTACTCGCATTCGCCCACGGCGGATCGACAGAACGATATGACTCCATAGGCCCCGGCGGGATATCAGGGGTTTTATTTTCACGCTCGGCGCATCCCCCGTTATCCGACAGAAACATGACTAACGTGTTCTCTTCTTCGCCCAATTCCTGAATTTTACTCAACAGCCGGCCGATGTTTTGATTCATGCGATCGATCATCGCCGCATAGACAGCCATTTTTAAATCCCAGTCTTCTTTCTCCTTTTGAGATAATGTACTCCACGCCGGGATTCGCGGATCACGCGGTGAAAGTTCCCATTCTTCACGTATCAATCCCATCTGCAACATTTTTTCATATCGCTGCTCGCGCAGAGCATCCCAGCCTAGCATGTATTTCCCCCGGTATTTTTCAATATCCTCCGGAAAAGCATGAAGGGGATAATGAGGGGCAGTGTAAGCCAAATAAAGAAAGAAAGGATTATCCTCATTTTTGTACTCGTCCAGATAACGTATGGCATAATCTGTAAATGCATCGGTTGTATAGAAATCCTTGTTTTCCGGTGTATAAGGCTTATATTGTTTGTCATCGATAGCCCACCAGCGAATCCGGTCAGGTCCTTTTCTTCCCGGTTCAGGTTCGCCGGGCCTTTTCTTGCCAGGATTGAAAAAGTTGCAGCATCCATCGGTCAACCCGTAATAACGGTCAAATCCACGTTCAACCGGAAGTTCACCCGCATGCCATTTCCCCGTCATCAACGTCCGGTAACCGGCAGGTTTTAAAACCTCAGGTATTGTCGCGCAATGCCTCAAAGGAGTACGGGCACCGGCTCCGGTTTGATGGTAATACAATCCGGTCAGCAAAGACGCACGGGTGGGCGAACATTTCGCGCAATTATAGAACTGATTGAAGCGGATTCCGTTGTATCCTAGCCGGTCAATATGCCCGGTATCAATTTCGCCTCCATAGCAGCCGATATCCGAATACCCCATATCATCCGCCATAATCAAAACGATATTGGGTTTCTCTTTATTGGCCGCAGCGGCATTTAATATGTTCGGAAATAAAAATGAGGCTGAACCCGCACTGATTGTTTTCAACATGCTTCGCCGTGTAATATCGTTATTCATCATCTCTTCTCCCCAGAACTTCTATTCATTGACCACTTTTTCTATTATTAAACAGCGAAGAAATAAATTAAAGCCGAATAAGACATTATTCATTGCCGCTTTAACAACAGGAAGTTGAAATTTGACTTTAATAAGTTGATTTTGATTGTAACATATATAAAACACCGTCTATGTATAAAACGCCGTCTATGACGGATTATGAGCCAACATAAAAAATAGATTGTCTCAAAACTGGTCAGACACATTGATCTAAACATACTTAATGGTGAGACAATCCAATGGCATTAAGTTACGAGATCACTCTTTTTTACCCCGAAGGGGTTTAAGATGAAAGCCAGCGGGCAACGCCCCTGGAAACGTGAATCGCAATAAGGCGCAGCCCTGAAAGGGCGAAAGAAACCTCTTTAAACACCTAAAAAAACCATGAAACAAGAAAAACAAAATCCAACCACTCACACTCGCTCCCTTTTGAAAAATGGAATTGCCTATTATATAACAGATTACAACGGTCCCGAGGTGGTCATTCGCACCCAAAACGGTCAACTGCTGGTCAGCGGCCATGATTGTGAAATACTTGGCACTATTGCCAAAGTCGAACGTTCGCAGGCGGATTTGCTAACCCGTCAAACAGTCGTACCGAAAGCCAAAGCCATCACCATTGGAGATAATTCAATTCCATTATGTGATTTTTCAGGGCCTGCGTTGGCCATTCGTACTAAAGATACCCACATCTTAATAACCAGCAAAGATTGTGAGATTCTCGGTGCCGTCGATGAATCATGAAACTTGCTTCAAATTGGTTACAGAGTAAATATCGTGTCATCCTGTTTTACTTTGCAGCCATTATCGTAGTTCTTTCACCGCTGGCAATTTTAGAAATCATTTTACAATTATGCATTTCTCCTCCTGCCATCAAATTAGAAGATCCTTATATCTCGTTTAAAGGCATTCGCTCACTGTTTGTGCTGAATCATTCAGGCAAGCGTTTTAAAACAGCTGAAGAACGCCTGGAATTTTTTTGCCCTCAATCATTCGCCGCTGTAAAAAAACCGGATACCTTCCGAATATTCTGCCTGGGAGGCTCCACCGTGCAGGGGCGTCCCTATTCCGTTGAAACATCATTTACCACCTGGCTTGGGCTCAATCTCAAAGCCGCTCAGCCCGATAAAGAATGGGAGGTCATCAATTGCGGGGGGATTTCCTACGCCAGTTACCGTCTTGTCCCCCTTATGCGCGAATTCCTGCAATACAAACCAGACCTTTTCATTATCTACACCGGCCACAATGAATTTTTGGAAGATAGAACTTACCAGAAGATAAAACAAATCCCACGTCCTATAATCCATCTGCATGAATTTCTACTCAATCTACGAAGTTATTCACTCGCCTATCAGTACTTATCTTCTTATCAAAATCTGGAAGCAAATTCCGAATATTCTTCAAAGACCATTCTTCCCACAGAAGTGAATGCGTTGCTCGATATGCATGACGGCCTCGAATCCTACCATCGCAACGAAGCATGGCGGCAAGGAACAATCGCTCATTTCCGGCACAATTTAACAACATTGATCAAACTGTCCCGCCATGCAGATGTCCCCGTCATCCTGGCAAATCCAGTCTCGAATTTAAAAGACACACCCCCCTTCAAAGCCGAATTCAAAATCGATCTGCCACAATCGCATAAAGAACACGTCATTGCATTATGGGAAAAAGCAGAGAAACTAGACTGGAACCATGTTCAGGACAAAATCAAACTACTGGAACAAGCGGCGGAGTTTGACCATGGCCATGCCGGATTTTTATATCTGCTTGGTAAGTGCTATGAACAAATCGGCCAATACACCAAAGCAAAAAAATGGTTTATTCAAGCGAAGGATGAGGATGTTTGCCCTTTACGAATTTTGGAGCCTATGCACCAGGCCATTTTGGATATTGCTGACCAATATCATATCCCCTTGGTTGATGTGAGGAGGCTTATTAAAGAACGAACAAAAGATGGAATCCCAGGCAATGAATGGCTGCTGGATCATGTCCACCCTAATATAAAAGGCCACCAACTCATCGCCGATTCCCTTCATAAAGCTATGGAAGAAAAGGGTTTCGTTTACACACCCGATCACTGGAAAGCCAAACGCAACGATTTACGTAAACAGCATCTGGCCTCGATCAATGAAGCCTATTATGAACATGGCGCCCAAACACTCAAAAGGCTGCAAGAATGGAGCCGCGGGCGAATCCCCAATTCACCTTCTAAAACTGTTCAGTAGGGGCGGTACGAGAACCGTCCCACCGTCCCTACTTAAATGCGCCAGCATCTTTTTCATGTCATTTCACATTTCAGTTTAATTCGTTTTCCTTAGTGACCGATCCAATAGACCGGCAACATATCCTGTAAGACAGGTGGCTATAAGAATGATAGCTCCAATCCACATGAAAGAGATACGTTCTTCTTCTGGCACTCCGTAATAGAAAGTATAAGAAACAAAAATGGTCGTGAATACACCGATGGCAATTGCTGTGTAAATGGAAAAAGGAGTACAACGTTTTGTTAAAATTCCTAAAAGAAATACTCCCAATAACACGGCATTTAAATTCCCCCAAATAGCAGTAACCTCGATGATGGCCGAATTCGCCTGTTCTGAAACCAAGGCGATCAGACAGGCTCCGGCCACACTGAAACCACCCCAGAACACAGTCCATTTCTTTGACAAGATCAAATATTCCGAATCGGTTCGTGGCGCTTTACCCAAGCGCTTATAAAAATCAATAATGGTCGCCGTCGTCAAACTATTGATCCCCGAATCCACGGTGGACATGACAGCGGCTAAAATTGCCCCAAAAATAACACCGGCAAGCCCATGCGGCAATTCAGTTAAGATGTAAAAGCTAAGGACACTGTCCGAATCAACGCCGGCGGGCAATCCCGCGGCTTGATGGCCGTAATGATAAAACAGGGCCGTTCCCACAAACCAAAATGATGCCACAAATGGCAGCAATAGCAGAAACTGGAAAAATGCGGCGCGAGCCGCTGATTTTTGATCTTTGGTCGACAGATAACGCTGAACTGTTAGCTGATCAACCCCGTACGTGTATGAATTCCAGACCAGCACATAAGCAAGAATAGACCACAGGGTTACCCGTTCATAAAGGGAAAAAGAATAAAACGATTCTGTTGCCCATAAATCAAAACCACGCTGATGCTCTGAAGCATAGGTGTATATTGCCCCAGGATCCATATCAGCCGAAACAATTAGTTTCATTAAAACGATCAATATTCCACCAAACAAAATGACGAATTGAATCACATCCGTCCAGATAACCGCGCACATCCCTCCCAAAACGGTATAAAACGTTGCGATAAAACCGATAATCAAAATCAAAAGGGGGATGGGTATATGAAACACAGGCTCGAACGCTTTAGCACTGGCATAAAACACAACGGCGATATAAGAGCAGCGAACCAACAAAAAAACCGCCGAAGCGATTAATCTGACGATTAAATTAAAACGCTGCTCCAAATATTCGAAGACCGTGTAAATCTGTGCACGATGATAAATCGGCAAAAATACCAAAATAACAATAGGTGCTACAATAAGAACCAGAGGAGACCGTGGATACAAGGATAACCCATTGCGATAGGCTTCTCCCGGCAGGGCCACGAATGAAACAGCACTGAACAAGGTGGCTACAATAGATATCCCAACAGCCAGCCAGTGAGTTTTTCGGCCCGCTAAAAAATAATCGGCTAAGGTCTTGTTTTTCCTGAAAAGCATTCCCATGCCAATAACGCCGAGAAAATAAAGCAGAAGAACAAAAAAATCTAACCCGGTTAAACGAGAAAATTCGCTCACGTCAATCACTCCTGTACTGGTTCTTTCAATAAAGCCTGCCAATAAGCATCATGGTTTTTCTCATAGGCTCGTATTTCATAAATGTCGGCAAAAGGATACTCATGGGCATTGTGGCAGATAATCCGTATTTTTTTTACAGGCTGCAAAGATATAGCTGTTCGAATAAGGGCATGATGATTATCACGTATGTGATTCACCTTATGCCATTTCCCCTCTATGTTTTCTATCCATATTTCCACTTCTTTCAAATTTTCCGCTAACACACGATTTGGATGCCGCGTAAGAATAGTTTCCAAAGGATTGTCTAAATCGGAATTACACACGACATCAATTTCACAAATGTGTTTGGGAGTGTCCCATTCTAATTCAATCCATTCTAAATCGTCTTGGATCGCTGCTGAGCTCCAGCAATTAGGCATTATATAAGGCCGTGCGTATCCATTCACCACATTGTAGGCAGCATAACATCGCTGCGCCGGTTCAATTGAGAAAGCCACGTTGATTTTCCGGGGTTTCCAGATTAACTCCCCTTCATAATGATGATGTAAATGCCGGGGATGTTCCGGTTTTTTGGCGATAACTCCCACAGACCGAACCGGTGATTGATACAATACTACCTGTTCGTTATTTCGTATGATCAACCATAAAAAAGCAGGTGAATCCAGTTGAATCCTTGGATCAATCCGAAGAATCTTGTGTTCCCCCTTAGAAATGGTAACATTCCCTTCCCATAACCTGTTATTTGGAATGTAATTCCATTGGTTTCCGTTTTTGTAAATCCCAAGAGACAATTCCGTATCCACTTCCGCCCAATAAGGCAGCTCAATCGTATCCAATCGATCAACAACAGGAAACATCAAAGCCAAATCTTCTTTCAATGGAATACGCGCATCGCCTTCGAGCCGGCAGCCATCAAACAGTCTTTCTGAAGAAGCCGTCACAGTCGCAATGGATGCGGCATTATATGGATCATGATTTTTTAACCAATGGATATCCTGATGCTCCCGCAATAACAATCTTTGAAGTTGCTGTATCCGGGAGGGGTCAGATAAATCAGATGGTTGTAACGAAGCATGGTGACACAAGAAGGCTGCCGCCCCGGTCACCTGTCCACCCGCTGCGCAAGTCGCCATGACGCGAGTGGAACCAAAGGCGATATGCGAGCAGGAAATAATCCGGCCGGCAAAAAATAAGTTCTCTATATTCTTCGAGTAATAACAGCGGTAAGGTATCGTATAAACTCCGTCGGGGTGCTCCTGTGTACAAGCATTCTCCCCAGAATACACGCCTTCAACCGGATGCAGATCTATAGGCCATCCCCCCACCACCACGGCATCGTAAAATCGGCGCTGCTCGACGATATCGTTTTGGTTCAAGACATAATCACCGATAAAGCGCCTCGACTCCCTTTTCCCGGGCAATAATCCCACCCATTCCAAGGTAAGGTTTTCTGTGTTCTCATATCTCCCACTATTCTTGATGTAATCCCAGACTCCATAAACGATGCGCCAGAGTTCCCATTTAATCGCGTGAGCCTCCTGTATGGTATCCAGCAGACCGCCGTATTCAATCCACCAGAATTCAGGTCCATTTTCTGTGGGCTTGATCCGTCTAAATTTTGGAATATCGGTTTTCTCAAGGTCTAAAGCAAAATCGGGTGGAAAGAAACGCACCGGATACCCCGCATCTTTGCTCATGAAATAAATGGAACTCCCCAGCAAGCAGCGATCTTCATTTTCCGGAGCGAATTTTTCATTGTACTCCTGCCTGGATTCACGACCCATTCGATAGTCCGCACCTGAAAGATACCCCAGGATTCCGTCGCCGCTGGCATCCAGAAAAAACGGAGCCTGCATATTCCACATAGTTTGTGATATGGATGAATAAGCTTGTACGGATTGAATACGTGAAGGATTTGCTTCCTCCATTTTTACAGAATGAGCAGCCGTATCCAACAGTAGAGTCAGATTCGATTCCCGATTCGCCCACTCCAACAGAATGGTATCCCAAATGACAGGATTCCCTTCTGGATTGCGATACCGGTTCTCAATGAGTAACTCGCCGATTACACCACTCTCACGGCTATAGCGGTTATGCGAACGGCCGAAACAGGATGCCCCCAATACCCAAAGGCGGATTTCACTGCTGGAATTCCCCCCTAAAATTGGGCGATCCTGAACGAGAACCACCTTCAATCCTAAACGTGAAGCGGTAATGGCGGCACAGGTTCCCGCCAAACCACCGCCTACAACGACAAGATCACTTTCAATTGATTGTACAGGCAAAGTCCGTATTGACATCTTTTTTAGATCTAACTGTTTGAGTATAATGTTTTTCTTTTATTCCGATTTGATTTGCTATTTCTATACAATGAAAAAGAACTCTGTAAAATATGGTTCAAATTCAGGAGAGTTCAGATTCATGCCCCCGAAAAAACGAAAACCAACCATGAAAGATGTGGCGCGTGTGGCTGGCGTTTCACAGCCTACAGTGTCCCGATTCTTGAACGGTGAGACCTCGAATTTCAGCATCACTGAAAAAACCAGGAAACAAATTCTTCACGCGATCAAGAAACTGGGATACGTTCGCAATGAAGCAGCCCGCGAATTGAAAGGGCAAAAAACTCACCTCCGGATCATGTTCTGCAATATTTTCGAAAGCCCCTTGATTTACAACAGCATTCGTGAGCGTTTGCAGACCATGGACGGTATGCGAAATGTCTCTTTCTTTTTTCATAACCTCCAAGAAGAACGGCTGATCCACGACCCGACCTACTTTGTCAATCTCGGATTGAGTACATACATTATCTGCATCATCATGGGGACTTCGCTAAAAGGAGACGCGTGGTTTCGCGAACACGTGTCTCAATTTCCGGTTCCAATTCTCTTTATCGGGCGTTTAATCGAAGGCTTTCATTCAATTACTATCGATTATCAAACCCAATTTACCGCGACACTTGAATATCTTTGGGAGCGCGGCTGCCGCCGAATTTTATACCTCGGCCGTCAATGGACCAGCCAGGTTGATGAAGCTCGAATCGCGGCTTACAAGACTTTTTGTAAACAAAAAAAAATTCCCCAAATCATGCTGAATCACGGCAGTTTCGATGAACACGGCGGCTACATGTTGACTCATGAAGCGCTTTCACAAAACATGAAACCAGACAGCATACTCTGTGTCGCAGACGCACAAGCCATCGGTGCCATCCGCGCCCTGCACGATGCTGGACTTTCAGTTCCGAAAGACTTACGAGTCATCGGGTATGGTGATTTCCCCATCTGCCGCTACACCCTGCCGTCAATTACATCCGTTCCGCAGTTCACGAATGAGATTCAGGATGCCGTCTGCGGATACATGGCCGGCGTTGTTTTACAAGGCGACGAGCCTTCAACTCCCTACCAAAAAGTATTTGTCAGCCACGAAATTTACCGCCGCGAATCCGGGTAAGTAGCACATTAGCCAACTTGTAGGGGCGATTCGCGAATCGCCCCTACAGCCTTGTTTTTATTTATAACTTAGTACAAATCCCAATTCATCACATCCGTGAGTTCCTCTTGTGTTCCAATTTCAATTTGGACATTATCCAGATAAATATGATGAAAACCACCCGTGTAAGTGATGAACCGCAATAAGTCCACTTGTGTCCGCTGCATCTCAACGAGCGTAATCGGATAAGCTTCCTCACCATCAACAAACGCTTTTCTTTTCTCGTAGCGGGTATTTTCCTCGTCTCTAAAAATCACATATTCCACCAGATGCATCTGGCCGTCTTCGTGTGGAGTGGTGTAAGAAGCGGGGTGCTCATTGTTGTTAAAATCCAATTTCAAATCACCGGTTATCGGACGAATGGTAACATCCATAAATCCAATTCCATCCATTCCACTTGAAGCAATGCCGCCATCAGCACTGTCACCCATGGCAACACGCACAGTATCGTCATCTGAATCACCATCGCTTAGCTCAGTGGTTCCCACATAAAAACTCAACCGAATCGGTTCTGTCTGGGGCTCGAACGACGCTTCCGCAATGATATTGCCGCTATCGAATTCGTCTTGCAGATATAAAGTCTTTGCCGATCCTTCAGGAATACCGTTAAAATCGGCGTAATCGGAAACACCCCATACGACCGCGCTGCCGTCGGAATCGTCACCATCTCCCGGCACCCAGCCTTCGGGTTTCTCGTCCAAAGCGACTGTTTCAAAATCTTCTTCATAAATTGTCGATGTCGAAGTGAATTCAAAATCAGGCGGTGGTTCAATTCCTTTGGAAACTTTGCGTCTTGGTTGCGAAACTTATG
>CAZXSQ010000074.1:0-2601 GCA_964643335.1 uncultured bacterium | reverse complement strand
CAGGCGGTGGTTCAATTCCTTCCCCACCCACTTCGATAGTAATATCATCCACGTTAAGATCGACATTGGTGCCGCCGGTGCTGGTAATGAGATACATTAAATTCAATTGGGGGCGTGGATTCTCCGTCGGTGTCGGTGGAAGCACCTGATTACCATCGATATTTAGGGCCATCATTGTATAAGCTGTATTGCCTTCATTCCGGGCAACCACATATTCGATTTTATGCATCGCAATATTACTATGGGGAATCGTGAGACCATCAACCGCACTGTTAAAGTTTGGAAGCAGTCCATTGGTCGTATTCATATTTAAATTAATGTAACCAATACCTTGACGGCCTCCGGCATCCAATCCTCCTTCTTCCGAATCCCCCAAAGCAATCCGAAAGAACGAACTGCCGGGACGATTATTGCCCACATAAATTGTCAATTTAAAATTTTCTGTCTGGGCAGGAAACGGAACGGCAATAACGGCATTCCCTTCCTCACTATTATCGAGGATGGACAAATTTTGCGTCGTCCCTTCCGGTTCATTATCAAAACCGACGAAGTTGGACACCCCCCAAGATATGGCGGATCCATCCGTATCGTCACCTTCGCCACCCAACCATCGTTCCGGTTGTTCACCGACAGGAACAGATTCGAAATCTTCCTCATATACAGTTCGCCATTCCTGGGACCAGGCTGTAGTTAATAAACAAGTACATAATACAGCCGTAAGAACGATTACCATTTTCTGTTTCATAGGTCTTCTCCCTCGCTATCATGGAATAAGAATTTTTCCATGAGAATTTTTAGTATACGTATTATTAAATAATTATCATTCTTTGTCAATATGAACTTCCATTTCTTCACACATTAAAAATTTCAACTCCACGATACCTAAAAAAATAAAGCAATATCAATAAATTTCCTTGACAATCCATATAGACCTCATTAATGTATACGTATACTAAAACCGCAGCTGACAACAGGTGTATATTGACGAAAGAAGGGATTAAATAATGAACTGCACCAAAGGTTTCACGCTGATCGAACTCTTGATTGTGGTGGCTATTATCGGCATCCTGGCCTCCATCGCCGTCCCCAATTTTTTGAATGCTCAAATTCGGGCCAAAGTAGCACGCAGTGTAGCCGACATGCGTGCCATCAAAACAGCATTGCATCAATACCGCTTGGATAATAACGCTTATCCCTCCTATTCACCTGGTATTTCCGGCCGGATGACACGATTAATCCGGTTGACCACCCCTACCGCCTACCTGTCTTCACTACCTTATGACCAGTTCCGCCCGCGTGATCTCACCAGCCGTGAAGGCGATGTCTATCCGTATTGGCCGGTAGAAATCGCCGACGAGAAACGTACCAGCGGGGGGTTCGCGCACATGCCCAGGGTTCGGGATGCAAAAGGCACTTTTATCCTGCTGGGCGCTGGACCAAACGGTCTTTATGAACCCAGCACCGCTGAAGGCGCACTTGGTATTCATATGGAGTACGATCCTTCCAACGGCCTGGTCAGCATCGGTGACATCTACCAAATGGGTTAATCATTAAAATGAGAAAATAAACTATGCACTTGAATAACACTTTCAAACCAACCATACGCAGTCTCTCAATTTTTTCTATCGTTTTCCTATTGTGGTTTAGTTATTTGACTTGCCATGCTTCAGTTCATTCTAAATCTCAAACCACTGAAATACCGTCCGTACTGCAAACGATTGGAGGACACTGGACGGTAGATCGCCTGATACGTCCGCATCCCAATCCAAATGTTGAAACCGCAGTGAAATCCTCCAAGCATGTCGCATTTCCGGGTATATGCACAACAGAAACTGGCGCTATTCTCATCGTGTATCGTGAAGGATTACACCACGCCAGCGGAAAAGCGGAAGATGGACGCCTCATGTTAGTCCGCTCCAGTGACAACGGAAACAATTGGAACGATCCGGTTTGCGTTTATGACGATCCGAATTACGACGATCGCAATGCCGCCATTTCACGGATGAATGATGGAACGATATGTATCATTTGGGACAAGTATTTAAACCGGAAACATCATTGGGCCTGGCTTATCACCAGTCAAGATCACGGCTACACCTGGTCGGACGCCCAAAAGATTACTCATCTTGAAAATGTCCACACCCGCAGCCCGGGCATTGATTTGGACAACGGCCAATGGTTGTTTCCCTGGGCTGATGCCGATCATGGTTCCCGAACCGCTACTTATTTCACCCTCTATAACCCCAAAACAGATGAGTTTGAATTTATCCGCGCAACAGAAAAAGGCAAACGAAATTGGGCCGATGAGGTTTGCGTAACAAAAACTCAAAGCGGTAAACTGGTCGCTTTGATCCGCTCGCCCAGCGATCCCGCCCTTTGGCAAATTGAATCTCATGACGGTGGACGAACATGGTCGAAACCTGAACTGACCGAAATCCCTTCTCAATTTACCCCAGCGGATATTTTGACACTCCCTGATGGAAGGCTCCTGGCTTCCTTTTCATTCCGTGAACGCCGTAATGAACGGCTTTGTGTCTCTCGTGATGAAGGAGAAACGTGGGATGTTGAAAACAGCATTGATGTATTTGATGCCACCCTATG
>CAZXSQ010000073.1:14052-18086 GCA_964643335.1 uncultured bacterium | reverse complement strand
TCGAGATGATGGACACGCGAGATCAAACCGTGCTGTTCAAACAAAGAAAGAGTACGATACACCGTGTCCAGTGATATGCTCGGTAATTTATCTTTGATCCATTCATAGACATCTTCAGCAGAAGGATGATCATTGGAACAGGCAATCATACGATAGATTTCCAAGCGCTGATGCGTCATTTTTAAATTATGCTCGTTACAAATTTCACGAAACTGTTCAACTCGTTTCTCAATGGAACATGAAGATTGTTTGATCAATGATTTTTCCTTATACTAATATTGAAGCAAATTCTGATTAAATATTATAATCGGTAAAATAGTTATACAAATGCTCTTTCTTTTTTCATTATACACGTAATAGAAAAAATGCAACGAAAATCATGTTCCTTCGCTTGACAGGATTTGGTTTTTATGTTCTAATGAATACTAATTAAGAATCATTCTTATATTTAATGCTCATCGTGAATTGCTGAACAGAAATTATATGAAACGTATAGAAAGGAAAAATTATGAACACAAACGAAAATCTTCAAGAAGCCTTCGCTGGTGAAAGCCAGGCCAATCGGCGTTATCTCGCCTTTGCACAAAAAGCTGAAACCGACGGATTTCCACAAGTCGCCAAATTATTCCGCGCCGCCGCCGAAGCGGAAACCATTCACGCCCATGCCCATTTGCGCGCATTGGGAGGTATTCAAAGCACAGCAGAGAATTTAAAAACCGCTGTGGAAGGTGAACGCTATGAATTCCAGGAAATGTATCCCGGTTTTTTGAGTACAGCCACAGAAGAAGGTAATAAACGCGCAGAAATTACCTTCAGGAACGCCAACGGTGCGGAAGAAGTGCACCATAATCTTTACAAACAAGCACTGGAAGCTGTTCAGGCTGGAAAAGATCTCGCATCGATGTCGATCTTTCTTTGTCCGGTTTGCGGAGACTTGGAACTCGGGGAGGCCCCTGAAAAGTGCCCCATCTGCAATACACTCGGTTCAAAGTTTATTGAAGTAAAATAATTATGACTGCACCAACAGCACAAATATGGATATGTAGTATTTGCGGTTATGAACATGAAGGTCCGGAGCCACCAGAGGTTTGTCCGGTATGCGGGGCTGGTCCGGAAGACTTTGAACTTAGCGAGGAAACCATTCCACCCGAGGCGCCAACTCCATCTACGGAAAAATATTTAAGTGAATGGGCAAAAAAAGACGATACATTTGAAAAGAAATTCTCCCGAATCACGGAGTTGGCCAAAACGGGTAAAAGCGAAATCTCGCCCATGCGCACCCAAAAATCATTCCCCGATTGGGACTTGATTCTTTTCAAAGGTGTGCAACTCTCCCGAATGCCGCTTAACGAAGATGAAGATGTTAGCACACAAACGGTCATCGGAAAAAATGCAAAGCAGCCGATAACGATCGACATCCCATTTTATGTTTCCCACATGTCTTTCGGGGCATTGTCACGCGAAGCCAAAATCGCCCTGGCCAGAGGTTCCAAACTCACCGGTACACTCATCTGTTCCGGTGAAGGCGGCATGCTGCCGGAGGAAAGGCAGGAAGCGGGATGCTATATTTATGAACTTGGAACCGCCGCATTTTCTCACATTGAGGAGTCAATGCGGCAGGCCGATGGGATAGAGATCAAAATCGGCCAGGCGGCCAAACCAGGACTAGGCGGGCATTTGCCGAAGGAGAAAATCACCGATGAAATCGCCAAAATACGGCAGATTTCAAAGGATGAGGATTCCATCTCGCCGGGGCGTCCCTTCGACATTTCTTCGCGTGAAGAATTGATCGACAAAGTCACTAAGGTGCGTGAATTAACGGATGGTAAACCAGTGGGTATAAAAATTACGGCGGGACATATTGAGCAGGATTTGGAATTCGCCTTATCCGCCGATCCGGATTTCATCACGATTGATTGCCGGGGCGGCGCGACTGGCGCCGCCCCAACTTACATCAAAGACAACGTTTGCCTTCCGCCGATTTTCGCCATTCATCGCGCAAGGAAATATCTGGACGAGGTTGGCAGTCCAGCTACCTTATGCGTAACCGGTGGATTTCGCGACAGCGCAGATATCGCCAAGGCACTCGCTCTTGGAGCTGATGCCATCGCGCTGGCAACCGCTTCACTTATCGCGATTGGCTGCCAGCAGTATCGTGTCTGCCACTCCGGCAAATGTGCCGTCGGGATTACAACGCAAGATCCAGAGCTGCGGGCAAGGTTTCAGATCGAGGAATCAGTGAAACGGTTCGTGAATTTCTATACGGCAACGAAGGAAGAAGTCAAAACATTCGCCCGCATCAATGGCCGGGATAATGTTCACGATTTGGATTTAACCGATATCTTCACGATAAGCAATGAAATCTCTCAAAACACAAATATCGAACATGCCTGATCATTACTCAAACAATGAAACCGGAGACAAAATTGAGATAACCTCTTGAACCTTCTCTTAAGGACGAATGATTGTGTACTGATTGAAGAACTGCTTTCAATGAATCTAACCATACTTTATCGGAAATGTCTTCGCGTACTTTCCTCATTTCACCTAATTGGTCAATTACGTACAGTGTTCGGAAATCTTCGTAAGTTTTATTGTAGATAATACCCCGTAAGGCATTACTTATGATAACATCATCGATGGTTTTGTCATCGCGATAAGCTGTAACCAAAATGAATTCAATATCTTGCAGAACATTCATGTGATCTCTTTATCTTGTTCATCAAATTGCTTGAACTGGCTGCCATGGCTTTCTTTTTATTTTGAGCCTTTTTCTTTTGATCACGCCGTTTTTTTTGAATTTATAGACATCGAAATAAACCCTCGATATTTTCTCGTTAAAATTTGATTGATTCAATATCATTAATTACTTTATCTTGCCATAGATCAAGATTCCAATTCATAAAAAAGAGGACGCTCTCGATAAGCGTCCCCTTTTGTAATTTTAATTGAATAAGCCGGATTAATAGATTGACCAATCGGTAATGCCGGTTTCACCGATGGTGTAACGGCCGTAACCATAAACACCACTATGCCACAGGACTTCGCATGCACCTTCCGCATCACCTTCGGAACGATAAAGTTTGACGTTTCCACCGGTGGCCATCCAATAACCAGTGGGTTCGCTTTCAGAAGGATCAATTACTTCATCTGCTTCGCTGACTTCGAGTGTGTGATAAGAAATTAATGCCCCATCCACTGCCATGGTTCCGCTGATATCATGGATCGCCAAAAAGCCAGGGCGTGGAGGATCAATTCCAAGCGCGACGCTATTCCAGCTAGGTGTGCTATACGCAACAACGTAATCCAATTCTTGATGGACGCCGATATCGGTAATGAATCGAACCTGATACTCGTCGAAAGCCGGTTCCTCAACATCAGGGCCGGTCGCTTCAAACAAGCTGGTATCTTTTTCAAAGTCATCGTTTGTATCGGCTGTTCTAAAAAAGCGGTAAAATGTAGTGTCGGTGCCGTTACTCGAACCAGGATAAGTGGATACAAATACCCATTCTTCCACTTCTCTGGTTAAAACAGAACTTGCACCACCTCCGGCGTTGCCAAAGCCACCAGGAATTTTACCGGTATTGTTGAAATTGACACCATCATCAGTTTTCAAAACAAAATATCCTGTACCACTGCGCCAGTCGCCATGCTGTCCGGCAACGATGACGGTATCAGTGCCTGAACCTTGGACTTTCAGCCCATAAGACCATTCCCAGCCGGGGAAAGCATCACCAACCAGACCTGCATCGAGAACATAAGCGACGGTTGGGTCTTCAAATCCACCATTGCCATCCGGTGCATAGCGTATAATCTGGTTCGCAAATCCTACATAAATCACGCCTTCATCATCCACATCGAAAATAAGAAAATAGGTATTTGGATCATTGTCATTGGATGTCAGCCAAGCCGGATCGTGTTCAACCGGGGCCATACCTATTTCAAGAGCGACCCCCATATAGCTGCCGTCCGCCTCGCTAATCCAGATCAATGAACGATCCGGGTACATTTCAGCGAGCTCAGCATTGTGGTCG
>CAZXSQ010000073.1:7409-14042 GCA_964643335.1 uncultured bacterium | reverse complement strand
GATTATTTTCATTGATACCATTATCCCGAATACCAAGCAACAACCGCTCATCGTCATAGCGGGCAAATCCACCGTAAACATCCATCGTCCATGTGTTGGTTGTCCATGATCCGCGATAATCACCGGTTTCAGCCGGAGCACCTTCTAAAATAGCGAGTGGAACTTCCTCATCACTAATTAAATGCTCCCAAACCGGCGTGATTTCCTGCGCCGCCGCTCCAATGGAAAAGGCAAAGATACATGCTGCGAATACTGTAAAATTTTTTTTCATCGATAGAGTTTCCTTTCTTTTTTGATACTTATTGATACTCATAATTTCAGGTTAAAAGCTATTTGCGTCTAACATACTACTTAAAAACCTTTTTATTGCTTTTTTTTACACACCTCCTTTCTCAACAAATATACATCTTATAAATTTTACTTTTAAACTTTATAGGTGCAACCTAAAGTTTAAATTGGGTATCGATATCTTTAGAATCAACACCCAAGTTTAAAAACCCAATATAGGAAATAGACTAAATATTTAGTCATGGTGCCACTTTTAGATTCACTGGTTTTGAATCGGGAACGTACGACGGTATGATAGCTACTATTTACGATTGGCTAATGCAATTTATTTATTGCGGTCTTTCTTGCGTATTTGCATCAATAACTCTTTTAATTGGTTAACTTTTTTAGGATGCTCTTCCGAAACATCATTCTTTTCATATGGGTCTTTTTCGATATTGTAAAGTTCGATCTTACTGTAATCCTGTGAAGAGATCAGTTTCCAGTTCCCTTTACGTACACACACCATTCTGCCCGTTTTCCAGTACATGGTTCGAGTTTCCGGATCGGTCACCTCACCGGTAATTACCGGCCAGACATTTTTACCATCCCAATCCAATTCTTCGGCAGAATCATATCCAACCATACTGCAAAGCGTTGGCATCCAATCAACAATATGGATGGGTGCATCCACAACTTCACCTTTTTTCAAAACGCCAGGCCAATTCGCCAGCGCCGGAACACGAATGCCGCCTTCGTAAACTTGCCCCTTCCAGCCTCGCCACGGTTCGTTGTTCCCCAAAACACTATGGGGTTTATCCGCGTAACGGCCTTTGTATTGTTTTTCATTATGCCAGCTTTTTTGACCGCCGTTATCACTGACGAAAACAATCAAGGTGTTTTTACGTTTATCAGTGCGATCCAAGGCATCTACAATACGGCCGATTCCATCATCCATATGGGTCACACTCGCATTGAACCACCGGCGTGAAGGTTCATCGATGTGATCATACATCGAGGTCCACTTTTCCGGTTCTTTCAACGGATAGTGTGGTACGCTATAAGCTACATATAAAAAGAATGGAGATTCATTATCCGATTCGATGACTCGGATGGCTTCATTCGTAATCAAGTCTGTAGCATGTCCCTCTTCATCAATATATTTATCGTTGCGATGCCAGGAGCGGACTCCGGTTTTATAGTGATGAGTATAGGGATCGATTTGACCATGAAAGTATCCATAAGAATGATCAAAACCATGATTGAGCGGCACCCATTCCGGCGGAGAACCCATATGCCACTTTCCCGAAATGCAAGTATGATAACCGGCACGGTTCAATGCGGTTGCCAGAGTAACAGTATCCTTATCAAAGATTTTCCCATAATCCGGCCCGGTAACCCCATAGCGGCTTGGATAGCGCCCGGTCATGATGGCAACCCGTGTAGGTGTACAAGTCGGCATTGCATAGTGCTGGGTAAACTTGATGCCTTCATTGGCTAAGCGGTCGAGATTCGGGGTTTTAATTTCGGGATTGTTATAGCCGATATCGGACCAGCCCATATCGTCGGCTATGATAAAAACGATATTGGGATTCTTTGGGATATCTTCTTCTTTGCCATACAACAATCCTTGTCCGCCTGCCGCCGTAAGCATCAACGCCGATGCGGCTTTCGTTGTCATGTTCAGGTATTGACGCCGATTTATCTTTTCCATGTTTACACCTCTTATCCTTTCTCGATTGGATTCACTTAACGATTGCTTTTTATGCATTAAACATCGGAAATGTTATCCCATTTTATACCCATTTTACGCGCTGCATAACCGATCTCCTTTAGATAATCACCATAAACCATTAACCAATGTGAATCGCGTACCTCATCGATCAGTTTCTCCCAATCCCCTTGTATGCGCACGTCCTGCTGCGAACGGCAGATCGGATAAAATGGATTGTCTTCAACGTTACCCCGCATACCAACCCATCTTCCAACCGTGTATTCCGGATCGATGAAGGACACTTCCCTTCCTATTGGAATTTCAACTTTCGGTGCGGCGCCGTAATCGGATTCTTCATGCGTAAGGATTTTGGAGGATTCATAGCTTCGGGCATCCATCCGCCTGGGTGCGGAACAATGAGCACAGGTAACTATTCCTTTATGGGGAAAAGTGGAGTTGTGCAAAAAGACAGGTTTACCGGTAATATGGCGCAAGAGAATCCCAGCGGGAATCACAACAAAATCGGATTCACAAAAAGCGAGCAGACCTTCATCATTTAACAAACTCAGGGACAGGCAGGCGGTTGTCTTCGCCATCGGGATGATGGTGCTCATGCAATTTTTTATGGTGAAAGCGGGGGCTTGGTATTCATGCATCAGTTCCTTAAATAATTCATATAAAACAAAAGCATTCACGACAAAAGTTTTCTCAGTTTTCAGTTCGGTTCCAGGCATCGCAAGATATTTCTTCGTCCATTCTTTTGCCCGCGTCAGCCGTTCTGTTTCTTGGAACGCTTGTTGAATGCGTCCCTCGAAGTCACCGTAGTCAATTTCAATAATTTCGAGTTTGTATTTTTCCCTCGCGATCTGCGGTGCATCAGAAGCATATTTCCCCCACACGCCTCCCAAAGCAATTATTCTGGCTCCCTGGAGGTTATGAATGCCGTACAAAGCGCGTAACCGCCACAACACATCGTCATAATCATCCACCACCACATCATCGACATGAGCGTTTTCAAGTCTTGGAGATGTATTATTTCCTGTCGTCCGGCCGGATTGAAGATAGGCTACGCTCAACGCCTCGTACCAATAATACAATGGCCCCGAACGATGACGTACAAAAATAACGGCATCTTTATTTTGAGAAACACAAGCCTGGAGCAATCGACCCGAACCGGAAGCTGGGAAAACCAGAACAACATCATATTCATTTTGGTGTATCTGGTTGGCTTCTTCCACCGTCTTCACTTTAACCGGATTCAAGAACTCCAATGAAAATTCCGCCCGTTCAGTTAATAATTCAAGTTCGCGTGAAATTCGTTTCAATTCTTCTGAGGCGGTATTATCATCTAACACCCCTCCCCAGGATTTCCACGAACGAGCCTTTCTCGGATTCGCAACGGTATACATCAACACAGGTTGAACACGCAAAGGTTTTCCACAGACAAGAAATGGCTTGTCAGGATTCCATTCATGAAGCGCCCAATCCAAACCGGCGTTGTTTGACTGGGCGATGGCACTTGATGCGCCAAGCCATCCCAAAGCAGAAACAACTCCAGCCGAACTTTTGATAAAGGCCCTTCTTGTATGAGAATAAATTTGATTCTGACTTTCAGTATTTTCACAATTTTCTTTCATCATTCATTCCCTCTAAAAACGTTAGTTGAATTTCTTTATCCCAATCCTAAGCATAAAACATATTTATCCATATGGATAGAAGAGAGGCTTGTTATATCACACTATTTTGAAAGGAATGTTACAAAATTATAAGGACTTTCCGTATAACTATTTTGGTGGAATACCCGATTGGAATATCCATCAAATCAACTAAAGTATGGTTTAAACCAGCAGGTAAATTGTATCTAAATAATTCGGAAGCAGTGAGATACAATGAACGATGAGAATTCGGATACCGCCATGATCACTCATTTAAAAGAATCCAACAAAACCAGCTATGATCCAGATACAGTACCTTTTTCAAGTGCTCTCTGCAAATGCCTATTTGAATCCTGCCCCACAGGAATAATTGTCATCGATGAAGACCATCGCATTGTCAATATGAATCCAAAATCATTAGAAATGTTTGGAGATTCCGAAGAATTGACAGGGCAATCATTATATGAATTATGTTTAAGCCTCCATGATGCGAACCTACTCAAAGAACATATTGATTTCGGCGAGGCCACCGAGGTAGAGATTTTTTTTATCAAATCAAACTATATATCATTCCAAGTCCGTGTCCATCCAGTCCACTTGGAAAACCAAACCATTCTTTTCATAGAAGATTATGTTGAAAAACGAATCCTGAAGAAAGAATTATCTTTTTTCAAGGAAACGATTCGCAATATTAATGACGGGATTTGCATGTTTGATGACAAAGGTGTAATTTTTTATTGTAATCCTGTCTTTATTCATCAAATTGGAGATTCACTAGACAAAATATTAGGAACAAATATCCGTGAGTACTGGATAACAAAAGAAGAATATGAAGACTCGCGGCTTTGGATTAGTATTCAATTAGCCAAATCTTGCGTGGATGAAATCTACTGCAATCGTTATAATGATGATTGTTTTTTAGCCGAAGTCCAAATTGATCCAATCATGAATGATAATCATAAACTGGATGGCTTTATCTGTGTCCAACGCTATATCGGCCAATGTCATAAAGACTCGAACGGAGATACGGCAAGAATATGATTAAAAAAGACGGGGGAGGTATTCCGGTTCATCTGCATAAGGTTCGGTCTCACCTGCAGCAACTTGATACATCCGTTCATGGCTTAAACACGCGGATTTTGCCATAGCGTAAGGCCGATTACAAGTGTCTAAAAATCCAATATTATAATTTTCACCATCAAACCGTCCTAAAGCTGATTGATCATATAAAGTAAAATAGTGCACACCCACACAATAGGGATTTGCCGCTGCATCTTCGAGATATACACGATAGGCTTTCCCCCGGTCTTTTTGAGAAGGAACATGCACGAGGCCTGGTGACGGTAAACCCACGTCCAATGCACCGAAATGAAACTCACCGATCATCACAGGCATGTTCAACAGGTTCACGATTTCTTCACAGGTCTCGTAGGGAACTCGTGACCGATAGCAATTCA
Source organism: uncultured bacterium (assembly GCA_964643335.1). GTDB lineage: Bacteria > Hinthialibacterota > Hinthialibacteria > Hinthialibacterales > Hinthialibacteraceae > CAZXSQ01. Next base: position 8,949 of record CAZXSQ010000073.1, on the reverse strand, counting down.
TGCTAAACACATCGAAATTTTGCATCCCTTTGATGCACCATTTGGGCGGGACTCCTTGATACCGTATTCCCAAATTCAAATGATTCGGATCAACTTTTTTACATTCGTCGCTCAACGTCATAAAGAATTTGGAGACCATTTTATCGCTAAAATCATAGAGATCTTTTTTGGCGGATTCTGTCAATCTGGTTTTCCATACCCCTTCAGCAATATCTGAGAATGACGTTTGAATATCCCAAGCCGATGAAAGTGACTCATCACCGGCGTAACGTCCCCGTAAAAACTCACTCAACGCTTTGCGCGTTTCGCAGGTTTTTGTGTTGAACAACATTCCTGCGGCGGGGGATTCACTGGAAAATCCCCAGGTTGGTTCATTCATTAAAAAGTATCCGATCAGGGATGCATCTTCTTTTGTTTCATATAATTGTTGGGCAAAATCTTCAGCATCTTTTAGAAAATCGGGATGGAATACATCCGGAAAATCGCGATAAATTCTCTTTGACCTTTGAAATCTTGCCGATAGGGGGCGTACGTAAGGCACTTTGGCTTCTTGGGCTATCTTCCACTCGGACCAATTGGCTACCGTGTTGAATCCAAATGAGCGGAGGTGTGATAATGTAATGGCAGTCCATTTTTCATACCAGTTCTTGGGACCGAAGGCTCGAATGAAGTTCGCTTTCAGATAATCTATGGAATTTTCGCCATAAATTGCTTTATATTTACCCTCAGGATCAGGTTTCCATGCAAGGGCGGATTCCAATCCTTCCCTATAGGTGTAAATACCCGCTCTTACACAATCCAGCCCGGTTGACCAGAACAAATGGCCGTCCGGATCAACCAGCCACCAACGTCGCCCGTCATGGTGCGTTGAAAAGTAACCGGTCTTTTCAACCTTTTTCTGTGACCAGCCTCCCCAGCGTGAAAAATGATCCGGCCACCTTTGATCCGGTGCTGACTTTAGTTGGTTATTCAAACGTTTAATCATCAGTTCTGGTGAGGAAGTCCGTTGCGGCCATTCATGAATAGTGCTTTGCCCAATTTCGTCAAGCAATATCCCTTTTGGAAGAACGGGTTCTTTTAACTGTGCAGGCGCTTCTTCAGTAATATAAACCGGGGTCTGACACCACCGAACAGGCCGGCTGCTTTTGCGGTATACCCTGATCAAAAGCCGATCAACCTTGCTGAGATCGACACGTTCACCGCTGCAAATGGGTTTCAACCAGGCTCCTTCACGTTCGAGTCTCCACCGATTCTGATCAACGGCATTGAGGGGCATGCGAATACGCGCCGAGCATTGATTCAATCCTTTATAACTCAGATGAAAAGCAGGACCGTCTTCTCCCTCTTGTAGAGTTAATACGAAAACGGCAAGATGCAAGCCATCTACCAGGAAATCCGAAAGGATAAATTGGCCTTCTTTTAAAGTCCCTTCTGGAACTTTATAGAATAAGCCCTGCCTGGTTTCCTGAGCGATATACCAATACGCACCCGGAAGCGGTGCAGGTGGGTCTTCTTTTTGAAGACCCTCCATAAGTTCGGG